>JAQUMZ010000001.1 GCA_028717865.1 Elusimicrobiota bacterium
GCCCATCATGACGATGACGCGCTCGGCGTCCGGAGCGCCGACGTAGTCGAACAAACGGTAGGACCGGCCGGCGAGCTTGGCGAAGCGGTCCATGACGGCCTGGATCTTGTCCGGAGCGGCTAGATAGAAGGGATTGCAAGCCTCGCGGGCCTGGAAGAAGGCGTCCGGATTCTGGGCCGTGCCCTTGACGGTCGGGTGCTCGGGCGACAGCGCCCGCCGGCGGTGCTCCAGGACCGCGTCCTGGCGGACCAGGGACTTGAGCTGCTCGGGGGCCAGGGTCCGGATCTTGAGGATTTCGTGCGAGGTCCTGAAGCCGTCGAAGAAGTGCACGAAGGGCAGGCGCGTCTCGAGCGTGGCCGCGTGGGCGACGGCGCCCAGGTCGGTGACCTCCTGGACGTTGCCGGAGGCCAGCAGGGCCAAGCCCGCGCCGCGCACGGCCATGACGTCCGAGTGGTCGCCGAAAATGGAGAGGGCGTGGGTGGCCACGGTGCGGGCCGCCACGTGGAATACCACGGAGGCGAGCTCGCCTCCCAGCTTGTACATGACCGGGATCATGAGCAGCAGGCCTTGGCTGGAGGTGAACGTGGTGGCCAGGGCTCCGGTGCTGACCGCGCCGTGCAGGGCGCCGGCGGCGCCGGCCTCGCTCTGCATCTCGACGACGTTGGGCACCGCGCCCCAGATGTTGGGCCTGCGGGCGGCGGCCCAGGCGTCGGAAGCCTCGCCCATGTTGGAGGAAGGAGTGATCGGGTAGATGGCGATGACCTCGCTCAAGGCGTAGGCCACGCGGGCGGCGGCTTCATTTCCGTCTATGGCGGCGAAGTTGTCTTTCATGGCGTATATTCTATGAATTCGGGGGTGCCGGCACAATAAGAAGCTCTAATACCGGCACGACGGAGGCGGGAAATAAATCAGAAACACCGAACCGCTAAAATAGCAGCATGCAGATTCTCGTGGCGATGGGGCTGGGCTCCACGGCATGCGGAACCCTGCATAATTCCCAGGCGATGAACTGTTGCAGCCTGGCGTGCCTTCTGGCGGGCGCGGTCCTGATCGGCGCGGCTCTCTGGCACCTGCGCAAGGTGCCCGGATTCCAAAGATTCACGAACTCAGAATGAATCGGTGTCGAGCATAAGCGTCACCGGTCCGTCGTTTAGCGATTCCACCCCCATGTGGGCGCCGAATTCCCCGGTTTTCACGCCCAATACCAGTCCGGACAAGCAGGACGCGAATTCCTGATATAGCCGTCGGGCCGGTTCGGGAGGAGCGGCGGCGGTGAAGTCGGGCCTGCGGCCCCCTTTGACGTCGCCGAACAGGGTGAATTGCGATATGACCAGCGCCTCGCCTTTCGCGTCTATTATGGAGAGATTGAACTTTCCGGCGGGATCGGAAAAAATCCGCAGATGGGCGCATTTCTCGGCGAGTTTTCGCGCCGTAGCGCTCGAATCGTTCTTCCCGACCCCCAGATAGATCAAAAGTCCGCCGGCCGTCTTGCGGCATTCGCCTCCGGGCAAGGCGACGGAAGCTCTGGAGACTCTTTGAATCAAGGCGCGCATGGGCTATTATTCCTATCATATAAGCGGAAAAATTTACAATGCCGAATGTCCGCCTCTTCGTCGCCATACCGTTGGCCGAGCCGGTCCGCCAAGGCGTGGGCTCGATCATGGCTGAGTTGCGGAAAGTCGGTTCCGGCTGCAAATGGGTGGAGCCGGACAATCTCCATGTGACCCTGCGGTTCTTCGGGTCCACCCCTTCGGAAAGAATTCCCGAATTGCGGTCATTGCTGGACCGGGCGGCGCAAAGGCCGGTTTTCGACATGGCGTTCGAGGGCCTGGGAGCTTTTCCATCGTGGTCGAATCCGCGGGTGGTTTGGATCGGGATGGCGGAGGGTTTCGAAGCGGCCGGCGCCATGGCCGCGGCGTTGGGGCCTCCGGATGCGGACCGGCCGTTCTCGGCGCATCTGACCGTCGGCCGGTTCCGCTCGGGGGGGGATTTTCATGGCATCAGGACCGCGGCGGAAAACCTCCGGTTCCCCCCGCTGCGGCAGAGGGTGGAGCGATTGGTCTTGTTCGAGTCGAAGTTGTCTTCGCGCGGGCCGGCCTATTTTTCATTGGCGGAATCCAAGCTGGGACGGTAGAGGGTGACATGGGGCCGCGATATTTGGATAATGGTCTTGAAAAACAGCCAATGATGGAGGATATATGATCGGGATATTGAACATTTCGGATGGGTCCACGATCGCCATGCATGCGACGCTGCTGCTCTCGAAACACAAGGATGAGCCGATAACCACGGCCGAGGCGGCGGAAACCCTGAAGGTTTCGGCGGCGCATTTGTCCAAGGTTTTTCAGCGGCTGGCGAAGGCCGGGATCGTCCGCGCGGTCCGAGGGCCCAAGGGCGGGTACCTGATCAATAGGCCGCTGTCCGAGGTGAAATTGCGCGATGTCTTCGAGGCCATTGAGGGTCCGATGAAGCTCAAACCCTGCCTGCTCAAGGAGCCGCACTGCGGGATAGAAGGCTGCATGCTGGGTTCCCTGCTGAACAATATAAACCAACAGGTGGTCCAGCAATTCGACAAGCGCCTCTCCGAGCTCTGAGTCAGGGCGCGGCCGGTTCGAAACGCACGGGCAGCTCGCTGCGGGACAGGACGCGCCAGCGCTCTTCCGGAGACGACGGTTTGACGTCGCGGTAGCGCGCCACGATCCGGCCGCCGAGCGGCGCGATCGAGACCAGGCTGCGTTCGCCTAGGACCACGACCGCCATCTGCGTGGGAAAATCAACCCGCGGCATCGGCTCGGCCCAGGCGCGCTGCCGCCAAAGCCGGGCAAGTTCCAGCGCCGAGTAAACCGCTTGGCCCGGCGTCCCTTCGGGGTCGGCCAGCAGCGCGGGAGTGCTTCCGGAGAGGGGCACCAGCGGCGCGGAGGCCTTGAGTTCGCGGGTGTCGGCGCGCCGCGCCCCGCCCCAGGTTCCGCGCCGGCCCGGGAATGCGGGAGAAGGAGGCAGGATTTTCCTGATGCCCATCCGGGCTTTTTCCGCCTCGAGTTCCTGGTGCAGGGTTTCGTTGTCCGGGCCCGGTTGCGCCGGCGGCGGCTCGTCCAGGGCCGAGCCGCCGAAGTTTTTCGGCGCCGAAGGCGGGCCCGAGAGCCGGTTCGCCGGAACCGGCGGAATCTCGGAAGTCCCCGGCGCCGCCTTGGGCGGGGCCGGCCGCAAGGCCGCATAGGCGGCCAGCGTCACGACGCAGGCGCACAGCGCCCACGCCAGCCGGCTAGCGCGGGACATCCCTTTCCACCGCCCGCACCGAGAACCCGCCGTAATCCAGCTTGAGCAGGCGCTTCAAGGCGGCGACTTGCGCCCAAATGGTGATCGGCCAGGTGACCCAGAAAGCCAGGCGGTTGGCGACCTCGGGCGGCGGCTTGATCACGGCGACCGTCAAGGCGATGGGAACGAGCGGGATGAGCGCGTAAAGCGGCCAGCGCCAGGAAAAACTCCACCACAGGCGCAGGGCGTGCCGCCAGCCCGGCTCCAGCGTCCGCGCCGGTTCCACTGGGCTTGCCGCCGCCGCTTAGGCGGCGGCAAGGACCCGCTTGCCGTTCCGGGAGCCCTTGCCCATTAGTTCCTCGCGCAAGGCCTCGGCCTTGTCCGTCTTCTCCCACTCGAAGCCCGGCTCCTGGCGTCCGAAATGGCCGTAGGCCGCCGTGGCCCGATAGATGGGGCGGCGCAGCTTGAGGGCTTGGATGATGCCGCGCGGGGTCAGGGGGAAGAGCCTGCGCACCGCGGCCTCGATGCGGGCCTCGTCGGCCTGGCCCGTGCCGTGGGTGTCGAAATACACGCCGACCGGCTCGGCGACGCCGATGGCGTAGGCCAGTTGCACGGTGCACTGGTCCGCGACCCCCGCCGCGACGACGTTCTTGGCGATGTAGCGCGCCATGTAGCAGGCCGAGCGGTCCACCTTCGTCGGATCCTTGCCGGAGAAGGCGCCGCCGCCGTGGGGCGCGCGGCCGCCGTAAGTGTCTACGATGATCTTGCGTCCGGTCACGCCGGTGTCGGAGACCGGCCCGCCCACGACGAATTTTCCGGTCGGATTTATGAGAATCCGGGTCTTCTTGTCCAGCAGGCGCTTGCCCAGGATGGGCTTGATGATCGCCTCGGTGATTTCCGCGCGGGCCTTGTCCGTGATCTGCTTGCCCGAGCGGTCCAATATGTCGGGGGTATGCTGGGTGGAGACCACGACGGTGTCCACGCGCAAGGGGCGGCCGTCGAGATACTCGACCGTGACCTGGGACTTGCCGTCCGGGCCCAGGTAGGAGAGGGTCTTGGCCCGGCGCGCCTCGGCGAGCTTGCGGCAGAGCCGGTGGGCCAGCATGATGGGCAGGGGCATGAGTTCGGGCGTCTCGCGGCAGGCGAAGCCGAACATTATGCCCTGGTCTCCGGCGCCGCCGGTGTCCACGCCTTGGGCGATGTCGGGAGACTGGCGTCCGATGCAGTTCATCACGGCGCAGGTGGCCGCCTCGAAGCCGTATTTGTGGTGGTTGTAGCCGATCTCGTTGATGACCCGGCGCGCCAATTGGTCGATGTCGACGAAGGTCTTCGTGGTGATTTCGCCGCCGACTATCACCATGCCGCGCGTCACGAAGGTCTCGCAGGCGACCCGGCCGGCGGGATCCTCCTTCATCACGGCATCGAGCACGCCGTCGGAAATCTGGTCGCAGACCTTGTCCGGGTGCCCTTCGGTGACGGATTCAGAGGTGAAAAAATACTTGCCGTTATTGCGCTGCATGAGCCCTCCCGATTATATGGTCCGCCCTGCCTGTATGGCTAGGGGATATACTAGAAAATTTGTCCGCGATGCTCAATGCCCGTTATTGCCTGATGTTGAGGACCGCGGCCTCGTAGACCGAGATGTTTTCCTTGACGTTGCCGTTGGCGCCCAGGATGCAGTTGGACAGGTGGACGTGCCGGCCCACGGTCACGTTGTCGAAGAGGATGCAGTTTTTCAGGTTGGCCCGGGCGCAGATGACGGCGCGGTCTCCCACCACGGTGTAGGGGCCGACCTGGGCGCCGGCCTCGATGCGGCAGCCCTTGCCGATCAGGCAGGGCGCGTGCAGCACGGCTTTGGGGTTGATGCGGCTGCCGCCCTCGATCCATATCCCGCGGCGGACCTGCGTGCCGGGGATGTTTATCCGGATCTTGCGGTCCAGCGCGTCGATCTGGCTGCGGCGGTACTCCGATAGGTTCCCCACGTCCGTCCAATAGCCGGCGCACTCGAAAGCGTAGATGGGCTTGCGCAGCTTCAGCAGCTTAGGCCAAAGCTCGTGGCCGAAGTCGTAAATCCGGTGGCGCGGTATGTAGCGCAGGACCTCGGGCTCGCAGAGATAGATGCCCGTGTTGACCTTGTTGGAGAAGACCTGCCCCCAGCTGGGTTTCTCCAGGAAGCCCTTGATGCGTCCCGATGCGTCCATGTTGGTGACGCCGTACTCGAAGCGGACGTCGACCGCCTTGACCGCTATGGTGGCCAGGGCGCGGCGCCGGCGGTGAAAATCGAGCATGGCGGTCAAGTCGATGTCGGACAACCCGTCGCCGGACATGACGAAAAAGGGCGAGTCCTTGAGGAAGTCCTCCATCCTTTTGACCGCCCCGGCCGTGCCCATGAGCTTGGGCTCCAGGGAGTAGTTGATCTTGAGGCTCCAGCGCGAGCCGTCGCCGCAATAGCCCCGGACTTGGTCCGCATGGGCGAAAAGGTTGACGGCCACCTCCTTGATGCCGTGGCGCAGGAGGTTGTCCAGGACATGGTGCAGGACCGGGCGGTTGACGACCGGCACCATGGGCTTGGGCGTTTCGTACGTCAGGGGCCGCAGGCGGGTCCCGGCGCCGGCGGCCAGGACTAAGGCTTTGACCATGTCAGGCCAGGGAAGGGGCGACCCATTTCTTGGCCAGCTCCAGCAATTCGCCCGTGCGCTTGGACGAGTCGGATTCGGCGTAGACGCGCATGAGCGGTTCCGTGCCCGAGGGCCGCATGAGCAGCCAATGGCCCTCGGCGAGGATGATCTTCAGGCCGTCGATCTGGAGCAGGGACTGTATCTCCGAGCCCAGTATCCTCTTGGGCAGCTTCTTGATCAGCTTGGCGACGAAAACGGCCTTGTCCGCGACGGGCTTGTGCAGCTTGAAGTCCACGCGCTTGAAGAACGAGGCGCCGTGCTTGGCTTCCAGCTCCTTCCACAGCTGACCGGGGCCTCGGCCGGTCTGCGTGACGATCTCGAGCAGCAGCAGCGCGGTCACCAGGCCGTCGCGCTCGGGCAGGCCGCCCTTCCAGGCGTAGCCGCCGGATTCCTCGCCGCCGATGACGGCGTCCCCCGCGGCGAGGCGGTCGGCGACATGCTTGAAGCCGACGGGCAGCTCCTCGAACGGCAGGCCGTAGGCCTTGGCCATGCGGGAGGAGACGTAGCCCAGGGAGACCGACTGGACGATCTTGCCCTTGAGCTTGCGGCGCTCCACCAGATGCTGGATGAGGAGGGGGAAAACTTGGCAGGGGGTCAGATAGCGGCCGTTCTCGTCGACCAGGCCCACGCGGTCGCCGTCTCCGTCCAGGGCCAGGCCCATCACGGCTTTCTCCTGGCGCACCCGCGCGCAGAGCTCCTGGAGATATGCCTCCACCGGCTCGGGGTTGAGCCCGCCGAAAAGAGGATCGTGCTCGGCGTGCATGGGGATGAGCCGCGCGGTGGGCACCGCCGCTTCGAGCAGGCCGGCGGCCGCGCCGAAGAGATAGTCCACCACCACCGGCTTCTTCAAGCGGGATTTTATGCGGGCGGTGTCCGCCTTGCCGCGCAAGTGCTGCAGATAGGCTTCCCGGCCGGGCTTGGCCTTGATTTCCGCGCTGCGCGTCGGCTGGTTGCGGTCCAGGCAGGCCGCGATGCCGTCGGTGAGCGGTTCCATGGCGGCCCGGCCGGCGTGCTTGATCTTGATGCCGTTGTGGGAGGGAGGATTGTGGCTGGCCGTCACGACCACGCCCAGCCCCTTGGTCTTGTGGGTCAAAAGGCTGACGGCGGGGGTCGGGAGAGGTTCGGACATGAGCATGGGATTGAGCTTGTTGCCTTGGAGCACCTGGGCTATCTCGCGCGCGAAGGCTTCCGATTGGAAGCGGCGGTCGTAGCCGATCACCACGGGGCCGGCCCAAGGGGTCCGCTTGCGGTTGGGGGCCTTGAGGATTTCCTCGTGCAGGTAGTCCGCGATGGCTTGGGCGACGCGGCGCACGTTCTCGAAAGTGAAGTCCCGGGCCATCACGCCGCGCCAGCCGTCCGTCCCGAATTTTATTGCGTCCGCCATGAGGTCTCTCCTAAGTTCACAGTTGGCTGTAAGGCCGCAGGCTCGAGCCTCCGGCCAGGGCGCGGCCCGCCGAGATCGCCGCGTGCTTCCCTATCCGGCAACCCGGTCCGACCACGCAGCCCTTGAGCGCGGCTCCATCTCCGATCCGGCAGTCCCGCAGGACCACGCAATCCTCCAGGGAGGCGCCCTTGCCGATCTCGCAGCCCGGGCCGACGCAAACGTAGCGGGAGAATCGGACGAAATCGCCGACCCGGGTCCGTTCGCCCAGAAAGACTTTCCCTTCTTCTCCGTCGACGCTGAGTTCCCGGCCCAGGCGGACCCCCGGGCCAGCGCACAGCCTCTGGCGCCGCAGGCGCGCCGGCAGGTCCAGGGGGGCCTCGCCGCGCAGAAGGTCCAGGTGGACCTGGAGATATTTGTCCACCGTGCCGATGTCCATCCAATAGCCCCGGGAGATGAAGCCGAAGACCCGGGCGCCGGCCTCCAGCATGTGGGGAAACAAGGAGCGTTCCAGGGAGTAGGCGACCCCCGACGGCACGCGCCCGAGGGCGCCGGGCTCGAACAGATAGGCTCCGGCGTTGACCGTGTTCGTGACGACCTCGTCCCAGGACGGCTTTTCCAGGAAGCGGCGCACGCTGCCGTCCGGAGCGGTTTCCACGAGCCCGTATAGGGTCGGATCCTTCACGCGGGTCAGGGCTATGGTCAGTTCGGACCGGCCGCGGCGATGGCAGCCCAGGAAGGCCGTCAGATCGAGATTGTGCAGGATGTCGCCGTTGAGCACCAGGACGGTGGAGTCGGGGCGCGGCAGGGCGTTCTTGACCGCGCCGCCGGTGCCCAGGGGCCGCCGTTCGTGCGCGTAGCGCAGGCGCAATCCCAGCCTCCGGCCGTCGCCCAGCATCCGATGGAACAAGCCCGGCTTGTAGGCCGTGCACAGGACGACGTCGCGCACCCCGTGGCGTTTGAGGACGTCGAATTGATACTCCAGGAACGGCCGGTTGACCACCGGCAGGAGGGGCTTGGGGAAATCGCAGGTGAAAGGCCGCAGACGCGTGCCCACGCCCCCGATCAGAATGAGCGCGATCATGGCTTATTGAGGAATTGTACAAAAAATATATACTTACGGCTTATGGACGAGTTCCGGCCGCGTCCTCGGGTCCTGGCGTTGAGCCTGTTGTGCCTGGCGGGCTTCCTGGCGTGGCAAGCCGTCGCCCTGCGCTCTTATCTGCGCGTCGAAAGCCGGCCGCCCTCCTGGGACCAGTCCATCCACCTCGAGATCGCGCACGACTACCGCGAGGCCCTGCGCGCGTGGGACTGGCGCGGAGTCATGTTCCTGGCGCCCAAGCCGGGAATGCCGCCCTTTCCGCCCCTGCACCATCTGGCGCTGGCCAAGCTGATGGGCGGCGCCGATCCCGAGGCGGCGGCCTTGTGGCTGAACTGGATGTATCTCGCGCTCTTGAGCTTCTCGCTTTTCGCGCTGGCCTGGCGCTTCCGTCCCGATGAAACCGCCGTCATGGGCGTGGTGCTCTTCTGCGCTTCGCCGGCCGTGCAGGACCTGCTGCATACCCAACTCGTCGATCTGGGGCTCGTCGCTTTCGCGGCCGCGGCCTACTGGGCGCTGTTCAGCAGCGAGGAATTCCGGCGCTGGAAGGGGACGCTGGCCTTCGGGATTTTGGTCGCCGGGGGCATGTTGTTGAAGTGGAGTTTCTTCAGCTACATGCTGCCGGCGGGCTACGTGGCGCTCAAGGCCCTGGGTCTGCCGGGGCGGCGGCTGAAGGTAGCCGCGGCGGTGGTCCTGGCGGCGGCCGGCTGCGGGCCTTGGTACTGGATTCATTTCCCCGTTCTGCTGCCCCGGTTGTTCCAGGCCTCGGCCGACTTCGCCGTGCCCTTCTGGCGCGGCGGCGCGGTGCTGAGCTATGTCTGGATGGCCGCCGAGGGCCTGGGCCCGCTGTTTTTCCTGTTCGCGCTCATCGGGATTTTCCTGCCCCAGTTCCATCGCAACTGGCACCAGGGCTGGTTGCTGATCGCCTGGGTGAGCGCCGCCTTCGTTTTTTGGACCGTGGTCCCCAACCGGCAGATGAGGTTCCTCCTGCCGGGGCTGCCGGCCCTGGCCATCGCGGGCATGGGGCCTTGGCCCAGGTCCGTGTTTTGGGCCTTGACGGCGGTGCAGCTTTTCACCGCGGTAAATTTCACGGCGAACTGGATCGATCCGGCGGTCGTGCCGGTGCCCTGGGGTTCGATTCAGTTCTTTCCCTCGAGCCCCGCGGTGCGAGAGGACTGGAAGATCCGGGAAATCCTGGCCGAGACCGAGAAGCGCGGCGCGCAAAGCGGACTGCCCTTCGCCAACATGACCCTGGTGGCCAACGACACGAGGTTCAACGGTCCGAATTTCAACTGGATGGCCAAAATGGCGGGCGCGTCCCACGTGCGCATCCGCGGCGTCAACAACCGCCTCTGCGAGCTGTCGCGGCTGGTGCTGCTCAAGACCGGCCGGTTGGGCCCGGAAAGCGTCATCTCGGGCCTGCCGGAGGCCGCCAAGATCATCCAGAATAAGCGGGGCTGGTTTCCCCGGGCCTATGAGGAGGCCCGGCGCTGGCCCCTGCCCGACGGCTCCGAGGCGGTGCTTTACCAGGTCCGAGGCCCCCAGGCGGCCCCCGTGCCGAGCGGGACCGTTCATTATCAATTCTTCTCCGCCGGCGCGTTCGAGGCCGCGGATATGGATATCTCGTTGGGGCCCTGGGATCCCGCGCGCGCGGCCTATCGTTCGGTGCAGGCGTCCGCCACCGAGGTCCAGCTGCGCGGCCTGCGTCTGACCGGCCTGCGCGCCGAGCTCGACGACGCCCTGTTCGTCCCAGTTTACGAGAAGAACAGCAACGTGTGGGGAGACGTGCGCCTGCTCAAGATCGGCCGTTTGCGCATCCAGTCGGCCCGCGTCAGCGGCGAGGCCATCCGGCGGTTCCTGGAAAAGCGGGTCCCCGGGCTGCGCATCGATTCCCTGGAGCTCGACCGGACGGCCCGGCTGCGGGGCAAGCTGGGCCGCTTCACGGTATCCGCGGAGCTGTCCGCCGAACTCGTGGCCGATCCCCCCGGTTTGCGCGTGGATCTGCGCGAGGCCCGGATCGGCGCCACGAAGATCCCCGATTTCCTGCTGCGGCCGCTGCGCAGCTTCACGCATCCCTTCCCGCCCTCGCCCGACACGCCGTTCTTCATCGACATCCCGGGCCTGAGCTTCTCCCAGGGCGCGGTTTCCATACCTTAGCGAACAACGGAAACGGCGCCGACCGGAGAGTCGGCGCCGGGGTCCGCACCCTCCCTTCGGTCGGGTGCGGACCGCAGGTACGGCGGAGGGTGGCGCGTGTAGCCGTTTACTGCAGCCGGAAGATCAGCAGGCCGTCGGCGTCCCAGGCCACGGGGAAGCGCGAGTAGAAGTAGCGCGCCACCGCGCCGTCGCGGCCGGCGAAGTAGCCGCTCTTGGCGGTCGCGAAGAACCGCGCGCCCTCGCGGATGCGCGGTTCGACGCAATCCAGGGCCTCGGGGCCGCGGTCCATGAAGGGGGCGTGCCAACCCTTTCGATGCAGGTGGAACAGGAAGACCGACGGCGCCCTTTCGTTCACGAGGAACAGGTCGCCGCGCCGGCCGACCGCGTCGGCGGCGCGCTCGGCCGAGGTCAGGAAGGGATAGTTGACGCGGTACCAGTGCCGGATGCGCAGGACCGAGTAGACCGGCATCCCTACGGTCAGCACAAGCAGGACGGCCAGGGCCGGCCGGCGGCCTCGGCTCAAGGCGGCGGCCCGGCCGCGCAGCCAGACCAGGCCCGCGCCCATAAGCGCCGCGTTGACCGGCGCGAAGGGCAGGGAGGTGTATTCGTGGAAGAAGCTGTAGCCGCCGTAGGCGGCCAGCGAGCCGGCGACGCTCAGAAACCAGGCGGCGTAGAAGCCGCGGCGGGGATGGCGCCGGGCCACGTACGCTCCGGCGCCCAGGAAGAGCAGGCCGATGTGCGTGGCGGAAAGCTCCGGGAAGCGGGAGAGGAATTGGAACTTCACGTAGTAGCCGAGCTTCCCGTAATCCAGTATGCCCAGTATGCTGCTCACGTGCGTGGGTACCACGTAGGTGCCCGAGGCGGCGTAACGGTACCACGCGAGCACTCCCCCGGCGGCCGCGGCCAGACCCGCCCATGAACGGAGGTCTTTCCAAGCCTCGCGGCCGCGGGCTTCCCAGACCAGCCAGGCCAGGGGCAGGAAGACGTAGGCGTAGGGCAGCTTGTGCCCGACGGCGATGAAAACGGCGAGGCTGCCCGCGGCCCAGTGAAGCCAAGGGCGTTCCGGGGCCAAGCCGCGCCGCCAATGGTAGAGCCCGGCGACGGTGGCGCAGAGGGCGAAGGCCTCGGGCTGGACGGTGCGCCCGAAGAATATCTCCAGGGGGATGAAGGAGAAGAGCAGGCCGGCGTAAAGCCCCGCTTCCCGGCCGAAATCCTCCTCGGCCAGGAGCAGGACGTAGACCGCGGTGAGCGCCGAGGCGGCCGCGGCGAGCCAGCGGCCCCACAGCTCGGCCAGGCCGGCCAGCGGCCAAAGCAGGCCGACGAGCCACATGTAGAGCGGCAGCTCGGTCGCCGCGCGTTGGCGGCTGGGGCCTTCCCAGTCCATCTCGGGGTTCAGCGGGTTCAGGCCGTTCTCGTGGAAGTTGCGCGCTATGGTCGCGGTGTTGCATTGGCGATGGTAATGGTTGTCGAGCAGGGGCGCGTCGAGCCCCTTGAGGTGCAGCGCCAGGGAGGCCGCGGCGACGATGAGCAGGGCCGCGGCTCGGGAGGGCGTCTTCAGGGCGGGGTCCTCACTCCTTGATCGCGTAGATCTCGAAGGTGCCGCCCCGCCGCAGCGCGGCCTCGACCACGGTCATGCCGAGGGCGGCCGCCAGCAGGGGGGGCAGCAGCAGCGCGGTCGCCAGGACGGCCAGGGGGTGCTCGCGGGCCAGGCCCTTGCGGGCGCCCTCGGCCTTGAGGAGGTCGTAGAGCAGGTTTTCCGGAAAGCCCAGGCAGTTGTAGAGGCTCTGCAGCCAGCCGAAGGGATTCTGCTCGAAGGAGAAGTGGTCGGTTCGGACCACGCGGAAGGCGTGGCGCGAGAGGATGGCCTCCAGGGCGCGGGGGGTGAAATGGAAGTAGTGGCGCGGCACGTCTAGGTGGAACCAGCGCCGGCCGAAGAGCCGCGCCTGAAAGCTGTCGAAATCCGGGACCGCCACGGCCAGCAGCCCGCCCGGCCGCAGCAGTTCGCGCGCCCGGGCCACGGCCTCGACCGGGTTGGGGAAGTGCTCGAGGGTGTGCCAGAAGATCACGGCGTGGAAGCGGTCCTTCTCATGGGGGGAGGACAGGAAGTCCCCCGTCTCCACGGGCAGGCCCAGGCGCAGCCGCGCGTGCCGGGCGGCCGTCTCCGACAGCTCGATGCCGTGCGCTTCGTAGCCCAGGGCGCGCAGGTGGTCCAGCATCACGCCCCGGCCGCAGCCGACGTCGAGCACGGGGCCGCGCGGAACGCGTCCGTGCAGGACCCGGGCCCGGCGCCTGCGAAATATCCTGGTCATGGCCTCGAAGAGCGCGTTGAAGCGCACGTTCTCCCGGCCGTAATAGGATTCGGGATACCACGCGCCGATCTCCCCGGGAGCGACCGGGGGCCAGGTCCGGCCGAGGCCGCATTCCGGGCAGCGCAGGACTTGGAAGCCGGGCCGGGATGACGGAAAAGCGGCGGTGGGCGCGTCGCGGCCGCAGCAATGGCAGCGGGGGGGGCGCGCGGCGGGGTCCTGTTTTTCCGGGGAAAAGCGCGTAACGGTCTCTGTCACGGGAGCGCCAATTATATAAAATTGACCCATGAAACCAATCCTGGGCCTCGCCGCGGCCGCGCTTTTGGCGGCCGCGCCCGCGCGCGCCGCCTTGCTTCCGGACGAGGAAAATACCATCGGGGTTTTTCGCGGCGCCTCCGCCTCCGTGGTCTACGTCACCAATATCGCCGTGCGCCAGAACATATTCATGGACGAGTTCGCCCTGCCCCAGGGCAGCGGCAGCGGCTTCATCTGGGACCGCGAGGGCCACGTGGTCACGAACTACCACGTCGTGGCCGGGGGCGACGCCTTCCTGGTGACGCTCAGGGACCATACCGAGCTCAAGGCCGAGCTGGTGGGCGCCGAGCCGCGCAAGGATATCGCGGTCCTGCGCGTGCGCGTCCCGGCCGACAAGTTCAAGAGCCTGCCCCTGGGCGATTCCGGGCGCCTGCAGGTGGGTCAGAAGGCCGTGGCCATAGGCAATCCCTTCGGCCTGGACAACACCCTGACCACCGGCGTCATCAGCGCCCTGGGCCGCCAAGTCCGCAGCATCGCCGGCGTGACCATCCGCGACATGATCCAGACCGACGCGGCGATCAACCCCGGCAACTCGGGCGGCCCCCTGCTGGATTCCGCCGGCAACCTGATCGGCATGAACATGCTGATCTATTCCCCGAGCGGCGCCAGCGCCGGCATCGGCTTCGCGGTGCCGGTCAACACCATACGCAAGATCGTGCCCCAGCTGATCCAGTACGGCCGGTCGGTCCAGCCCGGCATCGGCGTGACGATCCTGCGCGATGAGCAGAAGCTGTACCTGCTGGGCGAGGTGGACGGCGTGGTGATCAGCGAGGTCGAGCCCGGCCTGCCGGCCGCGCGGGCGGGAGTCCGCGGCCTCGGGCGCGACTTCGGCGGCCGCCTGACCGTAGGCGACATCATCGTCGCCGTGGAGGACGTTCCGATCAAGGATTACGACGATCTCTACAACGCCATGGATCACTGCAAGGTCGGCGACGCGGTCCGGTTCAAATTCCTGCGCGGCGGCAAGGCCCGCACCCTCAAACTCGAGCTGGTCAACGTCTTCTAGGAGGACCGTGCGCGCCCGCCCGCCGTGGATGACGCCCCTGCTCGCCCGCTATTTCCTGGGCGTGTTCATCCCGGTGTTCCTCCTGTGCGTGGGGGTTTTCACGGGCGTGCTCCTGATGAACCAGTTCCTCAGGCTTTTCAACATGGCCCTGCTCAAGGGCATCTCCCTGTTCTGGATCGCGGGCTGCTTCGCGCGCCTGCTGCCCTATTTCCTGAGCCTGGCCGTGCCCATGGCGTTCTTGGTGGCGGTCCTGCTGAGCCTGGGCCAGCTCTGCGAACAGGGCGAGGTGACGGCCTTGCGCGCCTCCGGCTTTTCGTTTTTCGACATGACCTGGCCCTTTCTGCTCGTGGCTTGCGTTTTTTCCGCGGGCCTCTTCGTGGCCAACCACAAGACCGCCCCGGAGGGCTTCCACTCTTTCCGCAAGCAGTATCAGATCGCGGCCCAGCAGATCGCCAAGGTCGAGCTGCAGCCGGGGTCCTTCATGCGTCTGGGCCGTTGGAACCTTTACGCGCGCCGGGCCGAGCCCGATACGGGCCGCTTGGGCGGCGTTTACCTCGTGCGCGTGGGCCAGGGCCGGCGCGGATTGCGCGTCAGCGCCCGGCGGGGGCTGCTTTCCGTGGACAAGGGCAAGTCCCTGGAACTCGTGCTCGAGAACGGCAGCCTGCAGCTGCCCAACGCCGAGCCGGAGAAGCTGACCGCCGGGCGCTTTTCGCGCTACAGCCTGCGCGTGCCCCTGGCGGACAAGCCCGACGCGCAGCGGCCCCTGGATATCCCGGAGATCAATTCGACCGGCCTCCAGGCGCGCCTGCGCGAGCCGCTGACCACGGCCCAGCATCGCAACGAGTATCGGGTGGAGCTTTCCGTGCGCAGCGCGGCGGCCTTCGCGCCCCTGGTCTTCTTTTGGATCGGAGCGCCCCTGGGGCTGCGCCTGCACAAGAACAGCCGGGGGATGGGCTTCGCCGCCAGCATTTTCATCCTGATCGGATTCTACGGCCTGCTGGCGGTGGGCATCGGACTGGGGCGCCGGCACGACCAGCTGGCGATGTTCGCGCCCTGGCTGGCGGACGCGGCGGGGCTGGCCTTGGGGGCCGTGATCACCAGGCGGGCGCTCCTTAAATAGGAACCGGACATGAACCTGCGCATATTCACCTGGTACATGGTCCGGCGCTTCTTCAAACCGTTCTTTTTCGGCCTGGGGATATTCGCCGTGCTCATCTTCCTGGGCGACATGTTCAACAAGATGCACCTGCTCATGAAGAGCAGCGCGTCGCTCCTGGTCATAATGGAGTATCTTTGGCTGGAGGTCCCTTATTGGACCGTGCGCACCATCCCCATGGCCACCCTCCTGGCCACGCTCGTCGCCATCACCGGCTTCATGCAAAGCGGGGAGTGGCTGGCGGTGCAGTCGTGCGGCTTCCAGACCAAGACCTTCTGGCGGCCGCTGCTCGGCTGCGCCATGGGCGTGACGCTGTTGTCCTTCGCGGCCCAGGAGACGATCCTGCCCGCGGCCTTCCAGCGGGCCGGACGGCTTTGGCAGGAGCGCATACATCCCGAGTGGGAGTGGGATCTCTTCAGCGACATCGCCCTCGTGGCGGGGCCCGACCACTTCATATCGGCCCGGGAGTTCAAGCCCAGCGCGGGCCGTTTGACCCGGCCCTTGCTCGACGACTTCGGGCCCGACGGCGTGGCCTTCCAGCTCGACGCCAAGCTGGCCCTGTGGGACGCGGCGGCCAAGCGCTGGATATTTTACGACGGGGTCAGCCGCAGCTTCGACCAGGGCCGCCTCCGGGAGCTGCCCTTCCGGAGCAAGGTGTCCGATTTCGACGTACCCCCGCGCAGCCTCATACCCAGGACCACGAATCCGGACGAGATGAGCCTGCGGGAACTGCTGCGCTACTGCAAGCGGCGGCGGCTCATGGGCGATTCCGTGACCGCGCTCAAGGTGGCGGCGCACGCCAAGTTGGCCTACCCCTTCGTCAACCTCGTGATCTGCGCCCTCGGCATCCCCATCGCCCTGCGCCTGCGCCGCAGCCCCCGGGTTGCCAGCTTCTGCGTGGCCCTGGCCCTTTCGTTCCTATACCTCTGGGTCATAGAACTGGGCCGGGCCCTGGGCGCGGGCGGCCGCCTGCCGCCCCTGGCCGCGGCCTGGAGCCCCAACGTCGTCTTCGCCGCCCTGGCCGCCGTCCTCCTGAAAAAATGGGAAGTCTGATTTCTTGGTGCCACGCTTTCAGTAACTTCAGAAACTTTTAACGGATACGGCCACCCTGACGGAATGGGCGTCCCCCCCATAGGGGGACGCCCAGATTCGGCGCCCTTCGGGCGCCGAATTAGTTTGACGGCAAAAAGGCATTGCCACCCTAACGGAATGGCCGTCCCCCTCGTAGGGGGACGGCCAGATTCGGCGCCCTTCGGGCGCCGAATTAGTTTAACGACAAGGTCAGTCGACCTTTTCTTCCTTTGCCTTGTTCCCGCCGCCGAAGACCAGGCCGATCTGCGCCGAGACCGCGAGGTTGGCGGGAATTTTCTTGTTCTCTTCCTCGGACTTGATCTGCTGCGTCGCGGGCGAGACCATGGCCGCCAAGTCCGCGGTGAAGTGCATGAGGTTGAACCCGAAGCCCATGGTGTAGGCCGTCTTGGAGCCGGCCAGGGCGATGTTGCGCGTCAAGCCGGCGCGCAGGGGGAGGTTGAGCCAGGAGCGGTTGAAGACGTTGATCTCGGCGCCCAGGCCGACGTTCTGGGAGGCGACCCCGTCGACCGGGGTGAGGTTACGGGTCAGGTCCGCGTCGGCCGCGACGGTGATGAAGCCCAGGGGGCTGGCCGCCGCGCCGAGGCGCAGGTTGCTCTGGAGGGGATAGCGCGCCCGCTCGCCGGCGGCGGTGGCTTGCGCGGGGTTGTCGAACTTGGGATTGTTGATGTTGCGGGCGCTCAGGCCGACGCGCGGCCGGGCCGGGACGACGCCGAATGTGCGCTGGATGTCCCACAGAACGCCCAGGTCCAGGCCCGGGGCCACGCTGGACTTGGCTCCGTTCTGGTACTTCTCGAAGGCGTTGCCGAAATCGGGTTCGGTGGTGTTGAGCATGAGGTCGTAGTAGCCCGCCTTGCCCGCCAGCAGCTTGAGCGCGGCTCCGGCGTAGAGGCCGGGCAGGAAGGGCAGTTCGCGGCCGTGGCCCACGCCGATCTCGGTCACGGAGAGGCCGCGCAGGGTGAGCTTGGAGTTGTTCGCGGTTGCGAAAGTCATCGGGTTTATGTTCGCCAAGTCGGCCTTGGGGATGGCGCCGATGTAGTTCAAATTATTGACGAACAAGGCGAATCTCTTTAACTTTACTTGCGCGCCTAGGCCGGCGTCTACGCGCAGGCCGTTGTCCGCGCGGTTGAGCTTGGCCAAAGCAGCGTTGATGTTGGGCTGTTGGCAGATGCCGCCGCCGGGGGTGTCCTTGCAGGCTTCGCTGATATCGTTCAGGTCGTTGGCGCCCTCCAGCATTTGGCCGGTGATCTCGGCGTGAGCTCCGGCGGGCACCTGGGCCCCGGAAGGGCTTTTGGCCGAGCCGAGGCTGGCCGGGTTCCAGTAGACTCCGATCGGACCTTCCGAGGCGGCCACGCCGGTTCCGCCCATGCCCATGGCCCGGCTTCCCAGCACGTGCCACTCCGTGGACCAGACTGGAGCGGTTAGAAGCAGTGTCGCCGCAAGAGACAGGAAGTAGCGCTTATTCATGGGGCTAAGTATAGGCAACTGGATCAAGGAGGTCAAGCCGCGGCGCATTTGGTATCATTACGCCCCATGGAGATCGGCATCGTCGGGCTGCCCAACGTCGGGAAATCCACCATTTTCAACGCCCTGACCTCCGGGCATGCCCCGGCCTCCAACTATCCCTTCACGACCATCGAGCCCAACGTGGGCGTGGTGGCCGTGCCCGACGCGCGCCTGGAACGGCTCGAGGCGCTCTTCCATCCCAAGAAGAAAATCCCGGCCACCGTGCGCTTCGTGGACATCGCGGGCCTGGTCAAGGGCGCGGCCGCGGGGGAAGGGCTGGGCAACAAGTTCCTGGCGCATATCCGCGAGGTCGATGCCGTGATCATGCTGGTCCGGCTTTTCCAGGATCCCGACGTGGTGCATACCATGGGCGGGGTCGACCCCCGGCGCGACGTCGAGGTCATAGAAACCGAGCTCATCCTGGCCGATCTGGCCAGCGTGGACAAGCAGCTGGAGAAAGTCGTGCCCAAGGGCCGCTGCGGGGACAAGGAAGCGCGCGCGCAGCAGGCCGTATTGGAGAAGATCAAGGCCGGCCTGGAGGCGGGGTCCACCGTGCGCAAGCTCGGCCTGCCGCGCGAGGCCGTCAAGGATTTCTTCCTGCTGACGGACAAGCCGGTGCTCTTCGTGGGAAACACCGACGAGACCCCCGACCAACAATTGGTGTCGCGTTTGGAGGCGCTGGCCCGCGAGCGCGGCGCGGGCTGCGTCACGCTTTGCGGCAAGCTGGAGGCGGAGATCGCCCAGTTGGCCGCCGAGGAGCGCAAGGCCTTTCTGGCCGAGCTCGGGCTTTCGGCCCCGGGGCTGGAGCGCGTCATAGTGGCGGCCTACGACCTGCTCGGCCAGGCCAGTTTCTTCACCGCCGGGGAGGACGAAGTCCGGGCCTGGACCGTCACCCGCGGCTGGAGGGCCCCGCAGGCCGCCGGCGTAATACACACCGATTTCGAAAAAGGCTTCATCAAGGCCGACATATACTCCTTCTCGGACATCGACCGTTGGGAGAAGGAGCCGGTTCTGCGCGAGAAGGGCCTGATTCGCTCGGAGGGCAAGGACTACCTGGTCCAAGACGGCGATGTCTGCTTCTTCAAGTTCTCTCCCGTCGCCAAGTAAGGCGCGGCCGCCTTGCGCGCACTTCGGCCTATGCGGAGGCTGCGCCTGGCAGGACCGGATCTACGATGAGCAACTGCGCCTGAAGGCCGAAAAGGTCCTGGCCGCGCTTTCCTGCGGCGAGCCCTTGCCCCAGCCGACCGTCCACGGGTCTCCGGATATCTGGCGCTATCGCAACAAGATGGAGTTCAGCTTCGGGGACGTCTATCCGCCCCGGCCGGAAGGGCCCGGCTTGAAGCTGGGCCTCAAGCCCAAGGGCCGCTGGTATGAGATCCTGGATATCGGGGAATGTCTTTTGGCCTCCGCGGAGGCGTGCGCCTTGCTGGGGCGGTTGCGCGCCTGGGCCGCGGCGGCGGGCGCGGCGCCGTATAATATCCGCCGCAAGACGGGCTTCTTGCGCCACCTTGTCCTGCGCGAAACCAGGGCGGGGGAGCGCATGGTCGTTCTGGTCACGGCCGAGGGGAGCTTGCCGGAGGCTTCTTTCCTGGCCGCGGTAAAGGAGTCCTATCCGGCGTCCACGGTCCTATGGGGGATCAACGCGAAGGAATCGGACGTCGCGGTCAGCGACCGGCTGAAGATTCTGGACGGACCGGGCCACGTGACGGAAACCCTGCGCTTCGGGGAGCGCGAGCTCAAGTTCCGGATTTCCCCGCATTCCTTCTTCCAAACCAACACCACGGCGGCCAACCTGCTCTACGGCTTGATCCGCGAGTGGGCGGCCGCGGAGAAGCCGCGGACCATCCTCGACCTTTACTGCGGCGGCGGCGGGATCACGCTGACTTTGGCCGACCTCTGCGCCAAGGTCGTGGGCGTGGAATCGTGCTCGGCCTCCGTGGCGGACGCCAATGCCAACGCCCGGCGCAACGGCCTGGCGGGCGCGGAATTCTACGACGGGGCCGTGGAAGTCCTGCTGCCGGCCCTGCTGGCCCTGGGGCCTCAGGTCGTCGTCTGCGACCCGCCCCGCGCCGGGATGCACGCCGGGGCGGCCGAGGTCCTGGCCGCGTCGGGGCCGGGCGCGGTCATTTACGTGTCGTGCAATCCTCTGTCGCTGGCCCGGGATTTGGCCGTCTTGACGCGAAGCTACCGCGTCGAGCGGCTGGCGGTCGTGGATTTGTTCCCGCATACGGAACACGTCGAGACCCTCGCGTTGCTGCGCCGCGTGAAAAAGTAAAAGCCGGGCGCCGGCTCAGTGGGAAATGACGTCCCAGGCTTCCTTCGCGGTGTCCACGATCCGGATGAGATTCAGGTCGCCGGGGCTGATGAGCCCCATTTCGGAAAAGGCCTGGAAATCCAGGATCTTTTTCCAATAATTTGCACCCACGAGAACTATCGGCCGGCGCTCCATCTTCCCCGTTTGCATCAGCGTCAATATTTCGAAGAGTTCGTCCATGGTGCCGAAGCCCCCCGGGAAGTAGACCAGGGCCATCGCTCCGTGGCGCAGGGCCATCTTCCGGGTGGGGAAGTTCTCGAACTCGAAGGAAAGACCGGGCGTGATGTAGCGGCCGAGGCCTTGCTCCTTGGGCAGGATTATGTTGAAGCCCACGCTCGGTCCGCCGGCCTCGAAAGCGCCTTGGTTCCCCGCCTGCATGATGCCGGAGTCGGCGCCGCCCGTCACCAGGGCGATCTTGCCTTCGCCGTTGATCGCGACCAGCCGGCCCAGCTTGCGGGCTTCTTCATGGTAGCGGGACATGCGCAGATCGACTTTCGCCTGGGCCAATTCCTTGCGGCCGGCTTCCTGCGCCGGCTTCGAGCCCCATTTGCGCACCGCCGCCGCCAATGCCTCCTTGGCCGCTTCCGGGGTCTTGATGCGCGCGCTGCCGTAGATGGTGACCGTGGCTTTTATGCCGTGCTCGCGCAATATCCGGGCCGGTTCCTCGATCTCGCGCACGATGCGGTCCGTGTCCACGGCCGGAGCGCGCTTGATCGTGTTGGGAATGGGAAGGCGGGGCAAGAGGCTTTTGACCTGGTCCGCGATCCAGGAAACGGCTTCCACGGAGGCGTTCTTTCGGAACTTCGCCCAGATGCCGCGGGCGGTCTCGACCTTGCTTTGTCCGACCAGGTCGTCGATGCGCCGCAGGACCTGCTCGGCCTGGAAATGATGGCGGGCCTGGCTGGCCGGTGAATGCGGATCGCCGGGGGTCAGGCCGAGGCGGTTTACATGCCGTTCCACCTGGTTCAGGTTCCCCTGCCGCAGCAATATTTGCGCCCGGGTCAAATCGGAGCGCTTGGTGGGCTGTTCCCGCAGGGGCGAAAGCATGCGGGCAGGGGATATTTTTTTCCACAGGTCCTGGGACGAACGGTTGAATACGTTGACCTCGCCCGGCTTGGGCCCCAGGAATACGACCTGCGCCAAGGCTCGGCGCCTGGCCCCGGCCAGCGCCTGTTCCACCTGGACGGGCGTGAGCTCGGAATCGCCGGGCAGTTCGAAGACCGCGACGCCGCTGCCCAAGCCGTGGCGCTGTGCGTGCGCGAAAAGCTGGGTTTCGGCCGAGGTAAGGCGCGTGCGCAGGGTCGCGCGGTCCTTGCCGGTGAAATACTTGAGCTCGACTAGCCGGTCGCCCATGACCAGGTCCGGGGTTTGGCCGCCTTCTTCTTCTATTAGGACCCGTATGTCGTTGGACAACAGCAAGAGCTTCTTGATGGCGCGAATCTCGTGGGACTGCAGATTCGGTATCCGGTCCACGAGTTCGGGCCGGCCCGATACGTCTATGCCGGTGAAGGTCCCGCCCCGGGAGTCTCGGTACGTGTAGACCTGGTATGGGGCCATTTCCCCCACGTTTTGCAGGAGCCGGGCCCGCAAGACCGCGGAGTTCTTCTGCGCGGGGATCAGGCGCATGACGTCGGCGGCCGTGCGCACCGTGTCCACGGAAACGGATTGGACGCCCGGAGGCAGGCGGAGCGCGGGCGAGCCCGATTCCACGGCCGCGGCCGGGCCGGCGCCTTGGTCGAAGAAGCGCTGGGATAACCCCTCTGGGGCGGCCTTCTCCAGGCCGGCGGCCAAGTGTTCAAGCGAGCCGAGAGCGGGGGCGAGGCGGGCCGCGGCGGGGGCTTCGGTCTGCGGCTTGAGTATCGAAGCTGGGGGCGCGAGCTGCGTCCCGGGTTCTATCTGAGGAACCGCGATCGGGATGGCCGGGGGAGCCAACTGCGGCACGGCCAATTCCGGAGCCACGCGCGTTCCCGGGACCAGGGCCGAGCCGGTGAGCGCGGGCGCGTTGAGATTGCTGGTAAATACTGCTGAAGGAACGACCGTTATTTTGGGGACGTTGGTACGAGTCCGCGCGGCCGGGCCTGCCTCCAACGGAGAGGCCGTCAAGCCAGCCAGCAACGACACAAGCCATATCTTGTAACGCATCGCCTAATGAGAGGATAAGCGCTCCCGTGGCCGGGCGGCTGGGCCATTTGGCGGCTTGGCGATGCGCGATGGACCCAAGCGCCGGTGGGCCCAGGGACCCAGCGGCGCGGGCCGGATAATAAGATATAATCCTTATCCTTCGCGGACCATTGCGCTCTTAACACAATGGATAGTGTCCGAGCCTGCGAAGCTCGGTATACAGGTTCGATTCCTGTAGAGCGCACCACTTTCCCGACCCCAAGCCCGCGGCCGATAAGACGGGCTCGTCACGAAAGTTCGTAGGTCTAAAGGATAAAATTTTATAGGCCGAAATACCTCCCGGCTTCTAAGCTTTTTGGCTTATGCGGATTCTTGCGTATCTGCGCTACAATCTCAATCCGCATGGAAATGGAAGAGCGTTTCTATGCCCTGACGGTGGTCCTGGCTTTCCCATGGGGGATGCAATTATGAAAAAAAGCGTCCGGTTGTCCGTGATCGCTGGCAACGTTCTGGTAATGGCAGTTGCGCTGCATGCTCAGGAATTCGACGTGCATGGGACCCTGAGCGCGGCCAGGAATCTGGCCAGCCGCCAAGCCGGCATGGCTGGTCAGCCGGTCGCAGATGCAGCGGACAAGGATTTCATCGCCAAAAGTTATATGAGCGGGATATTCCTCTCTGCGGACAAGCTGGCTCAGGCTTTCCAGCAGGCGGTCGGCTCATCGTTCAAGTCCTTTGCGGACCAGGGTTTGGTCAAGGTCGTGTCCGCCAAGCAGCGCAGCGCCACTTATCAAGTGGACTACCTGGTCAAGGCGGATAACGACACCGAAACCGTGGGCGACGAGGATGTTTTCTATATTCCAAAATACGGGCTCTTCCGTACCCACAAGGACGCCCAAGACGCCATGGCCGCCAAGAAAGACGAGCTCAAGCCCAAATACAGGTCGGTCGATGGAACGATCGATACCAAGCCCGGGGAAGACGGCTACGTCGGCTACTTCTGCAAGATCGTGGCCTCGAACAAGCATGAGGTGCTCGTAAAGAAGCCGAAAGTCTTCGATGCGGAAGATACGAAATACTTTGCTGACCTAACCGGCGCCGAAGTCTCCCAGATCGCCGGCAACCTGGCGGCTTTATTCAAGGAGCTGAAATTCCCCGTGCTGGGCATAACCAACGTCCGCAGTTGGAACGACACCTACGCCAACGGGTTTTCCGTGGCCTTTCTCACCCAAAACGATTATTACCGTAAACATGCCACCTTGGATTTGGTCTCTGATGGCGGGCACTCTTCTTTATATTGGGCGTCCTTGTTCGCATGCAACGTCGAATCCGGATGGGCCTATTATGGCGGGTCCTGGGACGGGCATTATCATTCGCGCGAGGAAGCCCAGGCCGAGGCTGCCCGGATATTAGCCGCCAAGAAAGCCGAGGTGGCGGCCAAGGGCGGGCGGGTGCTCTTCGAGACTATCGCGCCTTACGGCAGCGACCGCTTGAGGGCAAGGGTCATATGGGTGGACCCCGGCAGCATCGCGCGCGCGGCGAAATAAACCAGGCTCATGCGCCAAGCCGGCCAGCGGTGGCGATAATATGGTCGTGAGAAGGCTGGCGACGTTTCTTGCGGCGATCGGACTGGCTGTTCCGGCGCGCGCCCTCGTGCCGGAGGATGCGGCCGCAGTCGCGCGGCAAGGCTTGGCCGCCGTGGGATTCCCCGTCTTCCAGCAGGGAGCCGCGGTCGCGGCTCTCCCGGGGCGGTCCGCGCTCGACTTGACCAAGGAGTTCCTGGACCGGCAGAGCCGCGGTGACGTGGACGGCGAACTGCTGACCCAGCTGCGCGGCTACAAGGTATTGTTCGTCCGCGGCTTCCTGACCGACGTCTACGACCGGCTGGGACTCGGGGCCTTCGGGGACCAACTCGCCTGGCTCAAGGCCGCCGGCGTGGACTGCGAGCTTGTCGGTTTCAACACCCAGGCCGGGCTGGCGCCCAACGCGGCCGCCATCGCCGCGGCCGCGGAGTCGGCCGCCAAGCCCGTGCTGGTAATCTCGCATAGCAAGGGTTCCCTCGACGTGCTGGAGGCGCTGCTATCCCATCCGGAGCGGACCAAGCGGATACAGGGCTGGATATCCATCCAGGGTCCTTTCCAGGGCAGCCCCATCGCGGATTGGATATTGTCCGGCCCGCGTCTGGACCCGCTCGCGGCCTGGCTGCTGGAGCTTTTGGGCGGCGGTCGGGAGGGGCTGGCCAGCCTATCCGTTTCCGAGCGCCGCGCTTACATGATCTCCCGGCGGCAAGATGTGGCCGCCGCGCTGCGCGGACGCGCCGTGCTGTGTTTCGGAAGCTGGAAGGACCCCGACCCGGGCTCCCGCTTGGATACGCTCCTGAAGCCCTCCCGGGATTGGATGTCGGGGCAGGGGCTCAAGAACGACGGCTTGATCCCGGCCGACAGCGCTTTCCTGGACGGAGCCGCCCGCGTGAGCATCCCGGGCGTGGACCACGCCGCGCCGGTCATGAAGACGCTGCTGCCCCTCGACCGGGTGCTTTTCACCCGGACCCTGCTGGGACTGCTCCTGCTTCGGCTGCCCGGCTAATTCCGAACGCCGAGGAGCGCGTTCATGCTTTTCGCGTCGGTTCCGTTGATATATCTGCCGTCCGACAATTCCTTTCGGAACCGCTCCAGCACGACCGGGTTGGCGCCTATGCGGCCGTTGTTCCAGCGCAGCGGTCGGTCGGTCCAGTCCCAGTTGATGTAGCAGAACCCCTTGACCTGGGGATTGTCGCGCATGAACTTGAAATACGGAGCGAACCACCCGTCCCAGCTGGCCGCGCCGTCGAGCACGCCGACGCCCCGGGGCGTGGACTCGGTGATCATGACCGGGAAGCGGTGCGTCTTGGCGTCGCGCACGAAGGCCAAGGCGTCGGCGGCGGCGAAATGGCCGGCTCCGAACAGGTCTATGGCCCACCAGTCCACGTACTCGTCTCCCGGGTAGAAGTCCATGTAGTTCTTGTTTTGGCTGTCCGGCGTATAGCACCAGACGGCCGCGACCCGGTCCAGTTTGTTCTTGCGCAAGGCCTGCACGATGCGTATCCAGGCTGCCTTGTAGGTCTCGGGCTGATACGCGTTCCATTCCCCGCTGAACTCGAAGCCGATGCGGACGAACGCCGGACAGTCGAGCGCGGCCAGGCCGTCGCAAAAGGCCTGGATCTTTTTGTCGACCTGCCCAGAGCGACCTCCCGCTCGAAGGGGATCTCCGGGTCGTCCCAGATCGTCATGCCCAGCCCGATCTGCGGGATCAGATAGGAGGGATATTTGGTCAGCTCCTTGCGCAGATCCTTAAAATAGGCCGAGGTGTCGCCTTGCAGGCTGAAGTAGGTCATATAGACCGCGGGCGGGTTCTCGCCCAGCAGCTTGAAATGCTCGGCGAAGGCCTCCGGGTCTTGCCCGGCGCCGTGCAGGACCCGGCCGGCCGCAGGGCTCCAGGCGCCGGCCGAAAAAAAGTCCCTCTTCCGCCCCCGCAGGCGCGAGGAGAAGCGATGCCGCCGCCGCCAAGAACAGCTTCTTCATCTTCCCTCCTGGTAAAAGTTCAAGAAATTATGCCACATTGTATCGGTCCAGGGAGAACGACATGACCACCCGCGCAATTTCGGTTTTTCTCATCTGCCTTCCGGTCTCAGCCTTCGCCGCACCCCCGGCCTACCGGCCCGACGCCAACGCTCCGCGCGCCTCCGTCCCCGAGCGCTACCGCTGGGACCTCTCCCCGTTCTTCGCCGACCAAGCGGCTTGGGAGAAGGGCTTCGCGCAGGCGCGGGGCCGGGTGGCAGGCTTGGCCCGGCACAAGGGCAAGCTCTCGACCCCCGAGGCCGTCAAGGCCGCCCTCGACGACTATTTTCAGGCCCGCCAGGCGGTAGGCCGGGTCGCCTCCTACGCGAACCTGAGCGCCGACTCCGATGACGCCGCGCCCGAGGCGCAGTCCATGCAGCAGCGCGCCCTGGAACTGGGCGCCCAGTTCCGCTCCGAGACCGGCTTCATTCGCGGCGAGCTCCTGCGTCTGGAGACGGAGCCGGCGCAGCGGCTGCTGGCCGGCCCCGAGCTGTCGGGCTACCGCCTCTACATCGCGGACCTGCGCCGCCGGCGCCGGGCCCTGCTGGGCGATGAAGCGGAGAAGGTCCTGAGCCTGGCCGGGGACAACCTCTGGTCCGAGACCGACCTCAACGAGATACCCTCCGACGTCGAGCTGATTTACAAGGCGATCCAGAAGGACATGCAGCTGCCCAAGATCAAGGACGAGCGGGGCCGGCCGGTGCAGCTGACCCTGGGCAACTTCCCCAAGTACCGGGCCTCGCGCGACCGCCGCGTGCGGCGCGCCGCGGTCGACGGCCTTTTCGGCGCCCTGAAAAGCAACGAGGACATCCTGGCGGCCGCCCTCGGCGCCGAGGCCAAGCGCGACGTCTTCCTGGCGCGGGCCCGCGGCTATGCGCGCTCCGTGGACGCCTACCTGGACCGCCAGGACGTGCCGGCGGCGGTGGTGGAGAACCTCGCAGCCTCCGTGCGCCGGAATCTCGGGCCCCTGCACCGCTACCTGGCCCTGCGCAAGAAACTGCTGAAGGTCAAGGAGCTGCGCTATCACGACCTCTACGCCCCGCTGGTGCCCTCGGCCGACGCCGACATCCCATTCGAGGCGGCCCTGCGCGAAGTGCGGCAGGCGATCGCGCCCATGGGTCCCGACTACGCGGCCCGGCTCGACGGCCCCGAGATGCTGGGGCGGCGCATGGTGGACGTCTATCCCAACAAAGGCAAGGATTCCAGCGCCTTCTCCCATTCCTTGTGGGGCTTCCCGCCGTTCGTCGAGCTCAACTACATGGATCGCGTCGAGGACGTCTTCACCACGGCCCACGAGCTCGGCCATGCCATGCACAGCCTCATCAACAACAAGGCCAACGCCGATCCCGACGCCGGCTACTCCTCGCTGGCCGCCGAGACCGCCTCCACCTTCCAGGAGATGCTGCTGAGCCGGCAGCTGCTCAAGAGTTGCGGCAACGACCGGAAGATGAGGCTCTATCTGCTCAGCCAGCTGGCCGATCGCATCCGGGCGACGGTCTACCGGCAGACCCTCTTCACCGAGTTCGAGCTCAAGCTCCACGCCTTCGCCGAGAGCGGCGCGCCGATCACGGCCCAGCTGCTCAACGATACCTACGCCGGGCTGGCCAAGGCCTACTACGGTCCGGATTTCGCCCTCGGACCCGACGACGGCGTGGAATGGGCTTACGTGCCGCATTTCTATTGGAAGCACTACGTCTTCAGCTACGCTTGCGGGCTGGCCAGCGCCATCGCCTTGTCGGAGAAGATCGCCGCCGGAGACCCGGCGGCGCGCGACCGCTATTTGGCCATGCTGGCCCAGCCCCGGGAAGCGCATCCGGTCGAAGTGCTCAAGGCCGCCGGGGTGGATCTGACGTCGCCGGAGTCCATCGCGCCCGCGGCCCGCGCGCTCGACGCCGTGGCGGCCGAGATGGAGAAACTCTCCAGGCAATAGAAATAAGTAAAATATCCGTTGTGGACGGCCTTCCCGGCGTAAATCTGGCGAACCTCAACCCCCAGCAGAAGGAGGGCGTTCTGCACCCCGGCGGCCCCCTCCTGGTCCTGGCCGGGGCGGGGACGGGCAAGACGCGGGTCATCACCTACCGCATCGCCAACCTCATCGCCCGGGGCGTGGCGCCGGACCGCATCCTGGCCGTCACCTTCACCAACAAGGCGGCGGGCGAGATGCGCCGCCGAATCGAGGAGCTGTCTCCCGGGCGGGGCGCCCTGGTCTGGATACACACCTTTCACGCTTTCGCGGCCCGCCTGTTGCGGCGGCATCACGCGCGGCTCAAGCTGCCGCAGCATTTCACCATCTACGACCAGTCCGACCAGAAGCGGACCGTCGTCGCGGCCATGAAGACCCTGGGTTTGGAGGACCAGAACAACAAGGCGGCCATGTACGTCAGCATCATTTCCCGGGCCAAGGACGACCTGCTCGACGCCCAGTCCTATTCCATACACGCCATGACCGCGGGAGGTCCCGCGCGCAAGACCGCGGCCGACATCTACCTCGCCTACCAGCGCCAGCTCGACGCCGCGGGGGTGCTCGACTTCGGCGACCTGCTGCTGCGCACCTGCGTCCTGCTGCGCGAGCACGAGGACGTGCGCGCCCAGTACCAGGAGCAGTTCCAGCACATGCTCGTAGACGAGTACCAGGATACCAACCACGCCCAATACGTCCTGACCCGCACCTTGGCGGCCAAGCACCGCAACGTCTGCGTGGTGGGCGACGACGACCAGAGCGTCTATTCCTGGCGCGGGGCCAACATCCGCAACATCCTGGAATTCGAGACGGATTTTCCCGACGCCAAGGTGGTGACCCTGGAGCAGAACTACCGTTCGACCTTGAGCATCATCGAGGCCGCGGGCAAGGTCATACGGAACAACAAGTCGCGCAAGCCCAAGACCCTTTGGACCGACAAGCCCGCGGGCGAGGCGATCGTCGTGCGGGAGCTGCCCAGCGAGATGGAGGAGGCCGCCTGGGTGGCGCGGCGCGTGAGCGCCCTGCTCGAACAAGGGCGCTCCCTGCGCGACATGGCCGTCTTTTACCGCACCAACGCCCAGAGCCGCTCCTTCGAGGAGGCCTTGCGCCGGGCCGGCCTGCCTTACGTCATAGTCGGCGCCGTGCGCTTCTACGAGCGCAAGGAGATCAAGGATGCCCTGGCCTACGGTCGCCTGGTCCTGAACCATCTCGACGCCGCCGGCCTGCGGCGCGTGATCAACGTTCCCCCGCGCGGCCTGGGCAAGACCAGCCTGGAGCGCATCGAGAGCTTCGCCGAGGCCCGGGGCCTCCCGCTATGGGAAGCCTTCCGCCGCGCCGCCGAGGTCCCCCAGCTGACGGCCGCGGCGCGCGGCCGGATCGCGGAACTGGTCGGCGTCGTGGAAAAGCTCGGGGAGCAGACCGCCGGCGCGCCCGCCTCGCGGGCGCTGGCGGCGATACTCGAGGCTACCGGCTACTGGGGCTGGCTCGAGAGCCAGGTGGACAGCGACCCGGAGGCCGCCGGCCGGCTGGGCAATCTCCAGGAGCTGCTCAACGCCGCCAAGGAGCACGAGGAGAAGCAGGCCGCCTCGGGAGCGGCGCCGCCGGATCTGTCGCAGTACCTGGAATCCGTCTCCCTGCAAAGCGATATCGACGCCTACGATCCGAATACGCCGGCCGTCACGCTCATGACCGTGCACCTGGCCAAGGGGCTGGAATATCCCGCGGTCTTCCTGACCGGCCTGGAGGAGGGCCTCTTTCCGATAGGTTCCGCAGGCGCGGCTCCCGAGGAGCTCGAGGAGGAGCGCCGGCTCTGCTACGTGGGCTTTACCCGGGCCCGGGAACTGCTGCACCTGACTTACGCCTCCACGCGGCGCATCTTTGGGCAGGTCTACGCCAATCTGCCCTCGCGCTTCATCATCGAGGCCCAGCTGCTCTTCCAGGGCGTGCCGGCGCGCCCCGCCGGGCCGGCCGCCGCCGCGGGTCCGCGCCCGGTTTGCGCGCCGCCGCGCCGGCTTTCCGCCGGCGGCGGCGTCGCGCCGGGGCTTCAGGTACGGCACCCCGACTTCGGCCGGGGCCGGGTCGTCGAGACGGCCGGCTCCGGGGACACACTCAAAGTCACGGTCCGCTTCGACGACGGGCGCACGACCAAGTTCCTGGCGCGCTACGCCCCCTTGGAGCGCGCTTGAACGCGGATTTTACGGCCGTCGCGGCGCGTCGCGTCGCCAAGCTGGCCCGCCTGCGCTTGTCGGACGAGGAGGCGGCCCGGTTCGAGACGGAGTTTCCCCGGATACTGGAGTTGGTCGCGGGACTCGGCGGTCCGGAGGGGGCGGCGGCCGAGGCGGCGCCGGCGGCCGAGGCGGCGCGGCCGCTGCGCGAGGACGAGCCCGCGCCGTTCCTGGAGCCGGAGCGCCTGTTGGCTCTGGCTCCCGAGCGGGACGGAGATTTCTACAAGGTCATGAAGGTGCTCGAATGAGACGGCGCTGGCTCGCGGCGGCCGCGCTTGGCGTGCTGGCGGCGGCGCCCGCCGCGGCCGCTCCGGGGCGCCCGAGCCGCGAGGCGCAGCGCCGCCTCCAGGAGGCCTGCCGCTCGTATCGCCGGGCCGACTTCGACAACGCGCTCAAGCGCTTCAATCAGGCCCTGGCGCTTTTCCCGGGCTGGAAGACGGCCACGGGCTACCGGGCCATGTGCCGCTGGACCATGGGCGACAAGGCGGGCGCCGAGGCGGACGCGGGTATCGCCGCGCCCTTGCGGCCCGACGGCGCCGAATCTTACGTAGCCCGCGGCTTGGCCCGGTTCGTGCTCAATGATTTCAAGGCGGCGGGCGATGATTTCCGGGCCGCGATCGAGCGGGAGCCCGAGAACGCCGCGGCCCATTTCGGCCTGGGCAGCGCGCTCAGCGCGCGCAACGAGGCGGCCGAGGCGGCGGCGAGCCTGGACCAGGCCGTGCGCATCGATCCGCAGTTCGCGGCCGCGCTGCTCGTGCGCGGGGCGGCGCGGGAAAAACTGCGCGACCACGCCCGGGCGGCCAAGGATTTCGGGCAGGTGCTCGCGCTCGCCCCGGAATTTTTCTGGGCGCATTATTACCGGGGCAAGGCCCTGCGCGACCTGAGGGATTATCGCGGGGCTCTCGCCGATTTTAACGAATTTTTGTCCGAACGCCCGGACTTCGTCGAGGCCCTCTATCTGCGCAGCAACGTCCGCTTCCTGCTGGGGGATTACGGCGGGGCCGAGGCGGACCTGACGCGCGTCATCGAGCTGGAGCCCAAGCGGGGGCTGGCCTATTCCAACCGCGGGCAGGCCCGCGCCCAGTTGGGCGACAAGGACGGGGCGCTCTCGGACTTGCGCCGGGCCTTGGCGCTGGAGCCCGCGCGGCGGGACAAGATACAGGCGGCCATGGACCCGCCGGCGGAAGACCGCGGCCGTTCCCGGCTTGGCCC
>JAQUMZ010000002.1 GCA_028717865.1 Elusimicrobiota bacterium
CCGGCCGGGGACTCTCGCCCACGGCGGACCTGCCCGCCGCCTGGGCGCGGTTGGTGGCGGAGCCGGGGAATGGCAGCCTTTGGGACTGGATGGAGCGTATGCGCCGCGACGCGCAGGAGCAAGCCCTGGCCCTGCCCGGCGGAGCCCGGGCCAACGTCCTGGTCTTGCGCGAGGGGCGCCGGTCCTTGGCCCTGGCGGACTTCGGGGGGCATGACCCGGTTCAAGGCGGGCGCATCGCGGCCGCGGGCCTGCGGGCCGCGGTCCGGGCCTTCCTGGACTCGGATGGGCACGTGGTGGCCGCGGACCGGCAGGTCCTGGCCCGCTGGAGCCGGGACGGCCGCGCGGCCAAGCTGTACGGAAATATCGATGCCTCCGATTTGGGCGGATCGGTTTTCCTGCTTTACGAGGACGCCGCGGGCGTGGAGCGCCAAGCGGCCGCGCTTTCCGCCCTGGGCTTCCGGGTCGAGGTCCGGGGCCGGGCGCTTTCGGCCGCCTTCGACGGGAGCTTCGCCGCCGCCGACGCCGCGGGCGTGGAGGAGGCCTTCGTGCGCGCCGCGGCTGCCCTGAGCGGTTAGCCCTCCGGCTTGCGCGAACGGGGCCAGGCCGCCGCCGGGATTTCCAAGCTGGTCGCCCAGCTCAAGTCGCGCGAGGCCGCGCTCTGCGCCGCCTTGATCCAGGCCGCCGGCGAGCCGGCCTGGACCGAGATCGGACGGGTGGAGGCGCGTACGGCTTTGGCCGGCCGGTTAACCCTTGCGGACGGACGTTCCCTGGACGTGCTCGCCTTGCAGGAGAGCTCGGGGTTGCTCAGCCACGCCCGCGTGGAGCTGGAGGGCAAGGTCCTCGACGCGAAAAGCCTGGAGCCCTTGCTGCGGCGGCGATGATCAAGGCCGCGGTTCTCCTCTCGTTCGTTGCGGCCGCCTGGTCCGGCGAGACGTCCTTGCGGGCGCGCGTGCTCAACGCCGGGGAGGGCCGGCAGGTGACCGGGCGCGTGACCTTCGGCCCCGGCCTGGCCGCGGGCGCGGGCTGCGTCTACGCGCCGGCGCGCTTCGGTCCCGGGCAGGCGGCCGAGGCTCGCGGCGCCGAGGCGCTCCTGTTGCCCGGCGGCGGCAGGTTCTCGGCGGCCGCGGTCTTCGCGCGTTCGCGGCGCATGCCGGCGTTGAGCCTGGACGCCGCGCGTTGGGAGAACGGGCTTCTGGCCGTCGAGGCGCCGGTCCTGGGCCCCGTCCGGCGCGAATCGGGCCTGGACTATCAGGTCGTGGAGCGCACGGTCCCGGTCCGGTTGCGCGAGGGCGACGTGGTCACGCTCGACCCGATCGAGGGCCGGGTGACCCTGCATCCGCCCGAGACGGGGGAAGCGGTCCTGGCCGCCGCCCGGGCCTTGGCGGCCTACGACGGCCTGCGCGACGGCCAGGCCCTGCTGCGTTGGTGGCAGGGCCAGGACGGCGGCCCGGACGCCGGGGAGTTGCTCCTGGAAGGGCTGGCCCGGCGCTTGGCCGCGGGCTCGGCGCGGGCGGACGACTACCGGGCGCTGCGAGCCGCGGTGCTGGCGGCGCTGGATGCGCCGCGGCGCGGGCTGATTTTGCGGTCCGAGATCGCCGTTTTCGGCGCGGAGAGCCGGCGTTGCGCCGAGGAGTTGTGCGAGGAGCTTGATGCCGTGGAATCAGCGGCCTCGCCCCAGGCGCTGGCGCGGGCGCTGGCGCGGGCCCGGACTCGGCGCGACGGCCTGGCCGCCCTGGCCCGGGCCGCGGGACATGCGCCGGCCGCGTCGGTGGAAAGCCTCTGGCGGCGGGTCGAGGCGGCCGCGGCGGACCGGCGCCCGAAGTTGAGCGAAGAAACCGACGTCATGGCCGCGGCCGCGAAAGCGGCACCGGCCGAACTGCCGCCGCGGTTCGTGATCGGCGACGACGCCTATATGCGTTTCGTCCGGGATAATTCATTGGGGCCGCGCCTGGATGAAATTCTGGCGGACGCCTCCCTGGGCTTGCGCCGCCGCTGCGAGCGGCTGCGCTCCCTCTTGTCGGGGCCGCGCTTGCAGGGCTCCGAGCAGGGGCGCGAACTGCTCGGCCGGCTGCCGCGGGCCGCGGCCTACGCGGTCACCGGAGCCTTCGCGTCATTCCCCGACGTGCCCGCCGCCGAGGTGCTCGACCGCGTCCAGGAGGCCTGGGCGGCCGCTTTCGACCCCGGTCCCCTGGGCGCGCGCAAACGTGCCGGGACAACGGACTGGGACGCCGCGGTCGCTGTGGCCGCAATCGTGCCGGCCGAGGTCTCCGGAGCGGTATTCAGCCGCGATCTCGCCGGCGGGTCGCGCCGGCGCATGGTGGTGCGCGCCTTCCCGGTCAAAGGCGTTTCGGCCGACGAATACCTGCTCGACCGCCGCACGGGCCGCCAATTGGCGCCCGCGGCGCTGGGCGGCGAAAGCCGCCTGGTGCCGGGGAAGACCCTGGCCGCCCTGGCCCGCGCCGCGGTCCTGCTCGATGACCACGTTGGGCTGGCCGTGCGGTTGGACTTCAGCGTGGCCGACGGCAAGCTTTTCCTTCTTGGGATGCGCCCCGCGCCCTGATTTCAGCGGCCCGGTATCAGCGAGGCGTAAGTGAGGGGAAGCGTTTCGGAATGAGGATCCCATAAGTATTCCTCGACTCTAGTCCCCGACTCCAACGCCTCGATTACCCAAATGCCGTGCTTGCTTGCCTCGACCACCATTTTTACGTGGTATTCGCTGCTATCCCGCGGCCTGAAAATAAGATCTCCCGGTTTCAGTTTTTCCATACCCGACAGTCTCATGGCGTCCTGGCGCTGCTCGCGGGCGGTGCGAGGAATGGTCAACCCTGCCGCCTTATAAGCCAGAAAAACCAAGCCGGAGCAATCCAGGGGAGTAGTTATATGCTCGGAGGGTACGTGCGTCGTCGAACCATAGCGCTTCCCTTTATATTGGCGCGCCGCCTCGACGACCAGCGCCCGCAGGATGTCCGATCCGCTAGGCATTTTCACGGGCGCCGCTCCCGGCTTTGGCGCGGGTTGCGCGGCGACGAATTCCGCCGCTTCCCGCGGGACCCAGCCGGTTTGATTGCGCTGATCGATCTTGGCCATCACGTAATACCAGGCGCGGGTCTCGTCGATCTTCCAGAGCTTGACGCCGCGCTTGATCCTGCCGATGACAGGCGCGCGGACCCGGGGCTCCGTTAGAAGTTCCGTGACCGCCTTGGTCTGCATTTGCAACGCGACCGGTGTCCCGGCAACGGAGACCGGCGCCGCGGAAGCGAGGAACCGGTCGATCGCGGGCGCCTCGAATTCCGCCCCCGCCAAAGGCGCGGACAGGCACGCGAGGCAGGCCAGGGAGTTTAAGATGACTTCCTTTGTTCCCATATTGTTAAATTAACCCTTGGAGGCATGGCTTTCATGGGGCTTTGGGGTTGGGGCCGGCGGACCAAAAGACCCAGATGGCGAACGGCTCAACCTCGGCCGGCCGACTGTTCAACGAACCAGAACCCGCAGGGACGGTCCGCGCCCAGGGAGTCCCGCTCCCGGATGTCTTTTTCGTCTATGGGGAAGTATTTGCAGTTGTCCGGCCTGCGCTTGTGTATGCGGCAGCGGCTGAGGCCGGAGGGCAGGGTCTGCAGGAAGGGGCATTTGAAGAGCAGCTTGCAGCATAGGCCGCAGCGCAGGCATTCCCCTTGACGGCGGCTCGCCATCTCGGCTATGTAGCGTTCCTTGATCGTGGTCAGGGCCCAGCGGCGCAGTTTGCCCATGCCCTGGCCGACCTTTGCCTTGACCTTCGGGGACAATCGCGGCGGCTTGAGCCGGGGCGCCTTGAAGAGCGGCAGTTTCGGGGTCTTGAAGCCGCGCAACGGCGAGAAGCGGGCCATGCCGCGCTATTCTACGATCTTTCGGCCGGCCGTTCAAATTTCTAAAATATAAGAGATGTACAAGATCAGGCTGTGGCTGCCGGTTGCGGCCTGGTGCCTTTTGATCTTCGCGCTTTCCGCCGTGCCGAATCTCGACAGCGGCTTGGAGTTCGATTATCCCCTGCGCAAGGCGGCGCACATGGCCGAGTATGCCGTGCTTTTTCTGCTGCTGCGGCGCGCCCTGCGCGGAACCTGCGCCGAGACCGCCTTCTGGTCCTGGGCCGCCGGCCTCTTGACCGTGCTCTACGCGATGAGCGACGAATATCACCAGACTTTCGTGCCCGGCCGGTCGGGACGCTGGAGCGACGTGGCCGTGGACGCCGCGGGCGCGGCCTTGGCCGGGCTCTGGACCGGCCGGAGGGGCGCGCGATGACCGCGGCCGAGCCGGACCGGCGCTGGCGCACGCCGCGCCAGCTCGGGCTGCTGCCCGAGCGCGCGGCGGGCGAGAGCTTCGAGTTCGCCGTCATCGGGGACGTGGAGCCCTGCCGTTTCGGCCTGGTCAGGCTCCTGTTCAACCGTCCCCGGGTATTTGCGCGGCATCTGCGCGCCTTGCGGACCCAGTCCGCGGATTTCATCGTGCAGCTCGGCGACATGGTCGGGCGCGGCTCCGAGACCTACTATCGCCGTTTCCTCGCCGAGCTCTCCGACCTGGGCCTGGACCGGCCCTATCTGACCGTGCCGGGCAACCACGACCGTTCCCGGCCCAACGGCCCGTCCGATTCCCGGCTCTACCGCGGCTTCCTGGGCCCCTGCAATTATGCTTTCGACCACGGCCCCGCCCGTTTCGTCGCCCTGGACACCAGCGCCCGCCGCCTGCGGCCCGCCCAACTGCGCTGGCTGGCCCGGGTCCTCGACACGCCGCGCCGCAAGATAATCTTCACGCACATGCCTCCCGCTCAGCTCTCGCTCTGGGGCGGCTCCATCGCGCATTTTCACGGCGGCTTCAGCCGCGGCGCGCGCCAGTTCGCGGAGCTGGCCGCGGCCAAGAAGGTCAGCCGGGTCTATGTCGGGCACATCCATGCCTTCGGCGTCCAGGACTATCTGGGCGTGCGCTACGTGCTTAGCGGCGGCGGCGGCTCGGCACTGTTCCCCTCCGGGGCGCCCGACCGCTACCACCATTATCTGACGGTGGAGGTTTCCGCCGAGGGCGTGCGCGAGCGCGTGCACCCCCTGGGAGGGCGCGCTTTCAGCGTCCCGGCCGCGCCCGTCATCCTGCCGTCCGCGGTGCCCGATTGGCCGCGGCGGGCCCGCGACCTGCTGCGGCGGGCCGGGGCGCGGATACGTGAAAGCGGGGCGCCATCATGCGGCCACGGCCGTTAAACTTCCTCGCGATCCCGTCGTCCGGGATCGCGAGGCCGGCGCGACCCTTCCGCTGTCGCGCCGATAGTATTAAGTTCGGTGGAAATAGGCGGCCCGAAATGCGTGAAAGCGAGGCGCCATGAAAGAACTTCACCTCAAGACGACGCGGCGCGTCGAGCTGGTCGACGTCACCAGCCGGCTCCAGGACTATCTCGACGAGGCCAAGGCCCGTTCCGGGACGCTGACCGTCTTCGTGCCGCACACCACCGCGGGGGTGACCGTCAACGAGAACGCCGATCCCGACGTGCGCGCCGACATCGAATCGTTCGTGTCTCGCCTGATCCCCCGCGAGGCGGGCTTCTCCCACGGCGAGGGCAACTCGGACGCGCACATAAAGTCCTCCCTGTTTTCCCCCTCCCTGACCCTGATCGTGGAGGACGGGCGCCTGGCCTTGGGCGTGTGGCAGGCCGTCTATTTCGCCGAGTTCGACGGGCCGCGGCCGCGCAAGCTGTGGCTCAAGTACGCGCCGGATTGATCGGAGGCCGACCATGATATTCTCCTTCCGCCAGCTCGATCGCTATGCCGAGGTCATGCTCTGGGGCCTGGAGGCCGAGCGCAAGCGGCCCCTGCGGCCCTACGACACCGTGGTCATCCGCCTCAACCTCGACGCCCTGCCCCTGGCCGAGGCGGTCCACCGCAAGCTCGTGGCGCGCCGGCTCAACGTCGTGCTGCGCTGGCAGCCCTCCCCCGCGATCGAACGGGATTTCTACGCCCTGTCGGACCGGCGGCAGCGGACCAGCCTGGCCGCTGGGGAGAAGGAGCTCTGCGAGAACTGCCACGGCCTGATCGCGCTCAACGCCCCGGCCAGCCTGACCCACCTCAAGCACGTAGATCCCAAGCGCATCGGCGAAGCGGTCCTGGCCCGCAAGCCCCTGCGCGACATCTGGGACCGGCGCGAGGAGCGGGGGCTCTTCAGCTGGACCCTGTGCACCTACCCGACCCCGGAGCTGGCCCGCAACGCGCGTCTGACCTTGCGCGAGTACGCCGCGCAGATCGCGCGGGCCTGCCTGCTCGACGCGCCCGATCCCGTGCGGGCCTGGAAGGCGATCTACCGCGATTGCCGGCGGATCAAGGTCTGGCTCGGGTCTCTCGGCATCGAGACCCTGCGCGTGGAGAGCGCCCGCATGGACTTGGATCTGGCCCTGGGTCGGCGGCGGCGTTTCCAAGGCGTGAGCGGATCCAACATCCCTTCCTTCGAGGTCTTTACCTCGCCGGACTGGCGCGGCACGCGCGGCGTCTATTTCGCCAACCTGCCTTCCTTCCGCAGCGGCAATATAGTGGAGGGCGTCCGGCTCGAGTTCAAGGACGGCGTCGCGGTCAAGGCCTCGGCCCGCCGCGGCGCGGACTTCCTGCGCAAGATGCTCGGCACCGACGCCGGCGCGCGCCGGCTCGGCGAGTTCTCCCTGACCGACGCGCGCTTCTCGCGGATCGACCGCTTCATGGCCGACACCCTGTTCGACGAGAACTTCGGCGGCCGGCACGGCAACTGCCACGTGGCCGTGGGCGCCTCCTACACGGACACCTTCGCCGGCGATCCCGCCCGCCTGACCAAGGCGGCCAGGAAGAGCCTCGGCTTCAACGACTCGTCCATCCACTGGGACCTGGTCAACACCGAGGACAAGCGGGTCACGGCCCGGCTCCGGGGCGGCCGGACGGTCACGATCTACGAGCGGGGCCGCTTCAAGTATTAGTGAACTGCTATCCACGTGGATGGCACCCCGGGATTTTTGGTCCAGTCAGGGTAAGGATAGCCTGGGTCCCCGGCGGACCCAGTCCCGGCAGGGCGCCTGGTCCTTGAGCAGGTGGTCGCTGTCGAGGTCTATAAAGCGGAAGAATCCGGTCCCCAAGGCCATGTGCACGCTGGGCATGAGCCCCGCGGCGGTCTCGGCCATGCAGCCGATCATGAGCGGCAGACCGGCGGCCCGGGCCACCGCGGCGATCTCCAGGCCGCGCGTGATCCCGCTTTTGGCCAGCTTGACGTTGACGGCCGAGGCGCAGCGCTCCGTGACGATCCTGACCGCATCGGCTGGGCTATGGGCCATTTCGTCGGCGGCGACGGGCACGGGGCAGCGCCGGGTCAGCGCCGCCATGCCGCGGAAATCCTCCTTGGACAGGGGCTGCTCCAGCAGGAGCAGGCGCAGTCCGGACTTGAGGCAGGCTTCCACCAGGCGCAGGGCGCTCGAGACGTTCAGGCCCTGATTGCCGTCGAGTATGAAGCCCGGCCGCGCGCGTCCGGCGGCCGTGCGCACGGCGCGTACGCGCGCCAGGTCCGCGCGCAAGTCCCCTCCGCCGACCTTGACTTTGAAGACCCGGAAGCCCTCGGCCGCGGCCTCCGCGACGGCCTCGGCGGTCAGCCGCGGGTCGTCCCAGGCCGAAATCGTGATGTCGGAATCCACGTGGGAAAGCTTGCCGCCCAGCCACGAGGCCAGGGTGGTCTTCCGGGCGCGCGCGCAGGCCCCGAGCAGAGCGCATTCGAACGCGGAGACCGCCGGGCCGCAGCCGGGATAGTCGCGCCAGGCCGCCTCCACGAGCGGACGGTGGCCCGCCGCGTCGCGGCCGAGCGCGCCCCGGGCCAGGCGCTCGAGCACTTGCGCCAGGCGCCGCGGCCGCAGGTGGGCCAGGGCCAGCGACGCCGAGGCTTCGCCGTAACCGCGGGCGCCGCCGCGCAGCGCGATGGTCAGCCCTACGTTGCACGTCGAGGTCTTGCGGCCGAGGGCCGTGACGAACGGGCGCTTCAAGGGCGTATCGAATACGCGCACGGAGAAAGACCTCACCAAGGTGGCGCGCATGCCGATTAAATATAACAAATACGCGGCAAGGCGCTTCCATATCATATAATGGCCCCATGAACTATTTGGCGGCGGGACTTTGGCTTTTGACGGCGGGGGCCGGCGCCTTGCCTGCTTCTACCACGACGCTCAAAGGCGTCGACGTCTACCGCAGCGCGAGCCTGGACCGCCCCCGGCTGGCGGTCCTTCTGGGCCAGCGCCCCGAGCTCTACGTCTCCCTGCTCGACCAGGGACGGCCGGCGGCCGCGCGGGCGCGGGCGCTCGCCGGCGAGATGCTGGGCCTGGTGCGCGGAGCGGGCGATTTTTCCTACGCCGAGATGGCCTCCAAGCGCCGGGTCCGGGACTCCCATTACGAGCTGTTCCTGACCTTCGACGTGGTCGACGTCGCGGACGCCGCGCGGCGCATGCCCTTCCTGGCCGCGCCCGCCGGCCGGCCCGGCGATCCCGGCGGCTTGCTGGAGCGCTGGCGGCGCTACGCCGCCGTGGTCGAGGCGGAGCGCGCCCGCGGCGAGCCGGTCCTCGATCGGCCGGCCTGCCCGGCGTTCTATTGTCCCTGGGTTTCCCGCACGCCGGAGCTGCGCGCCTTCGAGTCCGTCTTTTCCCAGGAGGTCCCGGCGCGCGTTCCCGAGCTCGCGCGAGCCCTGGCGAGCGACGCGGATCCGGAACATCGGGCCGCGGCGGCGTATCTGCTGTCCTATTCCACGAGCGCCGCCGACGCGGCGCGGCTCATGACCGCGGCGCTGCGCGATTCCGACGAAGGTGTGCGCTTGGCGGCCCTGAGCGTGCTGGCCGACATGGCCGGCTACCTGGACCGCTTGGCGCTCGAAATCGATCCCCTGCTGCCCGTCCTGGACTATCCCTCGACGGCCGACCGGGCCCGGGCCTTGGCGGTATTCGCGGGCTTGGCCCGCCGGGATTCCGTCCGGGCCGAGCTTGCCAAGAAAATAGGCCCGGCGGTGGCGCGGCTCAACCGCTGCCTGGATCCCGACGTGAGCGACCTGGCCTATACCATACTCGCCGAGCTCTCCGGCAAGGACTACGCCCGCGGCGACTTCGACGCTTGGGACCGCTGGGCCGCGGAAGCGGCCAACCCCAAGTGATTTAGCGGTTCAAGCCGGGGCGCCGTTTCTCGACTTCCTGCTCCAGTTCCCGCTCCAGGTCCTCCAACTGCGATATCTCGCGCTGGATCAGATCCTCGGCCTTGAAGGGCTGGACCGGAGTCAGGATATTGGCCTTGGGCGGCTCGGCCGCGGCGGGCGCGGTCCTGGCCATGGGCGGCTCGGCCGGTATCCACGTCGCCCGGCGCGGCTGCGGGGCTTGGGCCGCGGGCGGCTCGGGGGCCTGGGCCGGCTCAGCCGCCGGGGGCGGCTCGGGAGCCTTGGCCTGGGCCGTCTCGGGCGCGGCCTGAGCCGGTTCGGGTTTGGCTTCGGCCTGCGGCTCGGCCTCGGCCTCGGCGGGGGCGGCTTGCTGGCTGGCCAGCCACTTCCTGGCCACGCCCGCCTTGACCGCGAAATTGACGCTGGTGATGGTCAACCCGTCCTTGGCCTTGCGGGCCATCGAGGTGTTGACCCCGACGAGGGCGCCCCGGTTGTTTAGCAGCGGGCCGCCCGAGTTGCCGCGGTTGATGCTGGCGTCGGTCTGGAAGGAGTCCTTGCCCTCGACCCCGCCCAGGTTCGATACCACGGTGCTGATCACGCCCTGGGTGAGGGTCCAGAGGCCGCCCTGCTCGGGGTGCCCTATGGCCACCACGGGGTCTCCGGGCTCCATCTCGGAGTCGTCGCCGAAAGGAACGATCTTGTAGCGGGTGGGCCGCTGGTCGAGTTCGAGCAGCGCCAGATCGAGGTCGCGGTCGTAGGCGACGACCTTGGCCGCGATGGGGTCGACGAGGTCGACCCGGCTGTTGCCCGTCAATTTGGCCGGCTTGAAATAGGCATGGATGATCTTGTGGGGCCGCTCCTTGTTCGCGTCGAGCACGACGTGGGCGTTGGTGAGCACGCGGCCGCGCTCGTCGATCACGCTGCCGGTGCCCAGTTCGCCCGTCCCTCCCGACTTGTCGGCGCAGAGCAGCAGCACCACCCCGGGGCTGACGCGCTGGTAAATCTCCCGGGGCGAGATGTCCCCCCGCAGAACCACCGCGCCGTGCGCGGACCCCGCCAGCCCAGCCGCCGCGACTATGGAGATCAGTTTCATCATGATTATGAGTTTACAATTTCTTGGTGCCACGCTTTCAATAACTTCAGAAACTTTTCGGGCGCTAGAGGGGCCAGTCGCGGCGCCGGCGGCCCTCGTAGCGGACTACGCGGCTGTAGCCGGCCTCCCGGGCCAGGAGTTTGGCCGGGCCGAAGCCCTGGGCGATGTCCTGCGGGGCGTGGGCGTCGGCGTTGATGAGGGTCGGGATTTTCCGCCGGCAGGCCTCGCGCAGCAGGGCCGGGGACGGGTAGGCCTCTTGCACCTTGTGCGTCCAGCCCGCGGTGTTGATTTCCACGGCCATGCCGGACCGGGCGATCTCGTCGAGGGCGTCCAAGGCGGCTTGCGGCAGTTCCTCTTTCTGCTTGAAGCCGAACCGCTTGGGCACGTCGAGGTGCGCCACGAAATCGAAGATGCCGCTGCGGGCCAGGTCCCGGATGCGGTGCCAGTAGACGGTCCATTTTTCCTCGCGCTGCGCTTCGTTAAGCTCGGCCCATTGCTTGCGGCCGGCGTCCACGAGAAAGCCCGCGGCGAAATGCACGGAGCCGATGAGGAAGTCGAACGGTCGGGCGGCCAGCAGCCGCCGGGTGGCCTCGGCGGTCTCGGGGAAGAAGTCGGCCTCCACGCCGACGCGCACCGGGATATTGAAGCGTTCGGCCGCGGCCCGCGCTGTCGCGACGTACTCGTCCAAGCGCTCGGGAGGCATGGCCCACTTGAAGGTCTTGCCCTCGGGGTGGAGCACGACGTGGTCCGAGATGCCTACCTCGGCCAGCCCCGCCTCGGCCGCGGCGCGGACCATCTCCTCGGCCGTGGCCTTGCCGTCGCTGAAGACAGTGTGGTTGTGATACGACGTCATGGCGTTCAAACCGTGTCCCCGAGGGGAATCGAACCTCTATCGACCGCTTAGAAGGCGGTTGCTCTATCCATTGAGCTACGGGGACAAATTGTGCTGATTCCGTAAGCAAAAATACAACTTATCAGGCCTCGACGTCGAGTGCCACCGCTTTATGAGTAGATGACTTAAAATGCACTTTGTCGTCGAGGAATTGAAAAACATAGGCTACTTAGAAGGCAATCGTTGGTTGCCCTGAAGACGAAAGCGCCGTAGGAGCCGTCGCCGAGAGGTAGCGGGTAGTTTTTCCACTTCCGCGAAGATAGAGTCCGATATCCCCGGTCTTCGGCTAGGGTCCTTCGCAAATACTTTGAGAACCCGCTTTCCTTACTTCTTGTGCGAATACGATGAGCTAGGATCATGTCACCACTTCCCATCGCCCGAACTTGCGCGAACCGATACGTCTGATCTCGCCCCGAGCTCGCAGCTGCTCTAGATTCCACTCGATACCCCGCACCGAGAGGCCGGTCTGACGCGCCAGTTGCTCGCGTGTGATGCGGGGTGTCGTCTTGATGAGGGTTATGATCCTATCCGTGGTCTTACCCACAGTTTTACCCACAGTACTGTGAGTAAGAGCGCCTGCGGGAACGCGGTGAAATACGACCAGGAAACCGCTCTTTAGAACCTTGAAGTTGACGCGGACAGCATTTCGCGCGCATTCCCTAGCGATACGCTTGAGGCCCGAGCCCCACTTCTCTATGTCCTTCGACTTGAAAAGCACGCCCGCAATCCGGGGATTGCGAAGAATGGACCGTTCCTCGCCCTTGATGAAATCCTGCGGCTGATAGCCCTCGGGGAAGTCGCCTGGATTATATATCTCCACCCGGTCCTTGAAGATGGCGACCTCGTTGCCCTTCGGGTTCCTGAAGTCCCTGTGGCAGAGGGAGTTGACCAAGGCCTCGCGCAGCGCGTCGATGGGTATCTCCGGGATCTCTTGGCGTTCCAGGCCGCCGAACTTCACCCGCCAATCGAGATGCTGCTTCAGGTAGGTCTCGGATTTCTTCAAGAGGTCGAAGATATTGCCCTCGAATTGCTTGATGTCCAGGAAGGTCGTCTTGTCCGTCCCGGCGAAAATCGCGGCTTGGACTTCCAGGGGGTTGTCGCGGCAGAAAAGGACCTGCCCTGCCTTGAGTAGCCGTCCGTGCCGCAGCAACCCCAACTTGTTCAGGGTGGCAGCGGCGCCAGAGAATTTGAAATCAATCCGCCCGGCGGCGTTGGCTTCTCTCATGAACGAACGCAAGGACACGTTGGCGTCCGCACTCCGCTTGTCCGAGGGCTCGTCTTCCCATCGGTTCGCATCGCGGGTGCGGCGCAGGATCATCCGCTCCAGTTCCTTGGCCGAGAGCTGCCGATCCTCATCTCCGATCCGGATGTAGCCGCGGCCGTAGGCAAGATAGGGAATTTCGGCCCCCGAGAAGCGGACTTGGATGCAGTCCTTGCCCGAGAGCTTGATCACATTCACGTGCGGATAGACGCGCGGCTCGATGTGCTCCGCCAGCGCTCTCGACACATCCCGCAAGGTCTGGCCGGACACGGCCTGGCCGGTCACCGTGCCATCATTCTTGATGCCGAAGTAAAGCTCGCCGCCGTGGTGCTTGTTGAGGATAGAGGCGGCTGAGACTACCGCCTCCTTCAACTCGCCCGTGGACTTCTTGAATTCCAGGGTCTCGGATTCCCCGCCACTGATGAGCCTTCGGATGGCGCGCGGAGAGGCCGTCATCCCGGAAGTTCTCCTTGGGCAATCTTCAATAAGGGGCTCCAAAAAATAACCCCACCCGAGGGTTTCACCATGTCGGATGGGGAGCAAGTAGCAACATTATAGCCTGACCGAACAGATTGTCAAGGAACTCGTTCCCGTACACCGGTCGCTATCTCCGGAACAACCTGCGCAGCCAGTTCTTTGGAGTCGCTACGGAGCCTTCCAGCCAGACGCGGAACTCCTTGGGAGTCTCGATGATCAGGGCTTTGCCGCGGCGGCGGTGCTTGACGCCCGGAGGCAGGTAGTTCTCGTACTCCTTGATTTCGTAGTGCTGCATGTCCTCGGAGAAATGCACGCTGGCGCGGTCCGCCTCCCAATCCACCCGACCCTTGCGCATCCGGTCGAGCAGGTCGCGCCAAGCCCTGCGGCCGGGGTCGTAAAGTCTCTCGATGGGTTCCTTCGGGAAATAGTCTGGCAAAGGACGACCGGCATGCGCGTAGATGCCTTCAAAGACCCGGCGCGCCAGATCCAGCTCATCGTCGGAAAGGGGTCCGGCTTGCTCCAGACGTCGCAGGTAAAGGCGCGAGAACCACCGGAAGATCGGGTTGTCCCTGCGGAATAGGTCGGCCAAGGCCTCCTTGCCGGGACCGCCGGCGACGAAATGCACGTCGAAATCCAGGCGCTTGACGCGCGATTTGGCCCAGTCCCTCAAGGTGTAGGCATTGGAGGTCAGGATGATCTGAGGCGAGACCGCGTCCTCTTTCCACCAGACCTCCCAGTACGACTTGAGCACCTCCTCGAACAGGCCGTAGCGCTGGGTGAGCACCAAGTCGTCGAAGGCCAGCGGGAAGGAGGTGCCCAATGACGCTGCGCCGAGGATCTTCCGCTTGGAGAAGTCCCCCCCGTTGAGGGGCTCGAAGGGCTTCCCGGCTATGAGCTTGAGCGTGAAGCGCAGGAAGGTCGACTTGCCGTTCTGGGATGGGCCGTAGATGTAGAGGAAGCGCGGTCCGCGCGAATCAATGACCCCGTACCGGCTGCGTTTGATCCGCATGTACTCGTTGGCGAAGGGCGCCGTGAACATGTACAGCAGAGCTTCGTACATGCTCACCTTGGCAAAGCGCGGGTCCGGCGCCTGTCCCAGGTCCACGGTCTGCAGATAGGACTCTATATGCTCGAGCGCGGCATTCGCCGAAGAGGCATCCGGCAAGGGCTCGCTGAGCGTCCGAATCTCCCCATCCAACCCGATGCGCAATTCCCGCTTGTCCGGGTACACCCGCATGATGGGAACGCCATGGCTTTCCTGGACGAATCGCAGGTAGCTGGCGCCATTGAGGCGAGCCTCGCCGCCGGTCGTGGCGGCATTGAGCGGCGCGAGGTAGCGTTCCGCGTGTCGCCGGGCCGCCGGCGCCTCCGGAAGCCGGACGGAGAAGACAGGTTCTGCCGACTCCGAGCCCAACTGGAGCGCTTTCTTGGCGATATCCTGGATCAACTTGCCGGTTTCGAGATCGACTCCGTCCGCCACGGCTCCCTTGAGCCAAGCCTCGGCGAGTTCCTTCCTGGGGGTCTCGGGATTCTTGCGGAAGAGCTCCACCAAATCGCCCAGGAAAAGGGCGCAGCGTTCGACGTGGGCCTGATAGTCCCGCTCGACCTGGACCAGCCAGGGGTGGCCTTCCGGCAGGTCCGCGTACCAGGCATAGTTGACTTGCCGGGTGGCCTCGCGCGCGGTCAAGGTGAGGTTGGCGCTGGTCGCAATTACGCGGCGCTGGCCGGTTCGTTCCAGGATATAGAGCTTGGTGTGCAGGGTCCGGTCCGGGACCAATATCCGCAGCGTCCCCTTTTCCAGTTTCTCAGCCAGTCGTTGGGTGACTTCCGCGCCTTTCTGGGCCAGTTCCTGCTGATAAGCCTCGGTGAGATTCTCGCCGACCACCACCTCCACGGCTTCGTAGCCCCGCTTGTCCAGGAAATCCAGCACGAGGTCAGGGGAGACGACGTAGGACACGGCCCGCATCCGGGTGAAGCCCTCGAAGAGCGCGTCGAAGTCCTTGCGCCGCAGGATGACCTTGCTGCGCAGGGCTGCGGGCTCCGGGAAAAGGCTTTCTTGCATGATCGGATGGCTAGGCCGAGTCTCTTCTATCCCTTGCGTTTTCGATTGCTCTTGTATCGGACAATGGCCCTATCCATTGAGCTACGGGGACGTGGGTTGATTGTACCAAAGAGCGGCCGTCTGCAATTGGCTATAGGTCCAAGCTCTGTTTCGCGTTCCAGTCCTTCTCCATTTGTTCCGGGAAATCGTTCCGGCCGTCTTCCCAGCTTATGCGGCGAAACACGATCCAAGGCTTCGCGGTGCCGTAGGCGATGGCGCCCAGGGTCCGCAAGGGGGCGTCCGTGGGAACCTTCCGTTTCAAAAGCAGCGCCCGGAACGGATGATCCGGCGGGATCACGCAATGCGCCACGATGCCCGCGCTCCATTTCTCGAAGCTCTCGTCCTGATCGGCGCACGAGGCGCGGACCCTCTCGGCGGCGACGCGGGCGGAAACGCCGTCGAGAGTCTCGACATCCGAGGCCTTGCCCGCGAAGACCTTTATGAGGTTGACGATATCGACTTTAGGCATGGGGCAGAGCGATCCTCTGGAAATAGGCCTGTCCCTGGGCCCTGAGCTGCTGCGCGGCAAGGAAAGGCAGCAGTTTTTCCGGCACGAGCTCCACCCGCGCGCCGAGACCGACCGCGACCCTTTCCAGGGTGCTCGTCCTGGGGTTGGAGCCCTCGCGCTCCAAGCGGACGATCTCGGGCTGCAGAAGCTTGACCTTGCGCGAGAGCTTTACTTGCGAAAGCCCCCGGAAATGGCGCAGCAGGCGCAACTGCGAGGACACGGGGGCCTTCATGAGTTCGGCGAAGAACAGGACCCTGGCTCGCGGGTCCTTGCGCAGGCTGCTTTCCAGATACTTGGCGAGCCCGCTCTTGCGCGGCTTGGCCTGCCTATTCATGACAGCACCTCCCTGGCCCTCTTGCGGATCAGCTTAAGGTCTCGCGGCGGAATCCTGGGGCTTTTCTTCTCCAGGTAGTGGAGCAGCCAAGCCGTCCCCTCCCGCACGCAGAAATAAATCCGATACCGGATGCCCGCAAAGCTCCTTCTCAGCGCCCATACCGAGCCCGGCACGCCCTGGACCCGCTCGATGCTGACCCGTTTCGAGAGCAGGCCCTCCGATTCCAGAAAGCCCAGGTCGTTGAGCAGCTTCGCCCAGGCGTAGTTGCGCTGGGGGTCCTCCCGCAGGGCCTCAAGCCGTTCTCGAACCGGCCCGTCGTCCCCGCCGGGATGGAACTGGATGCGGAGCATCCCAGCGACCATTTTAGTATAACACATAGCTTATATAAGTCAATGGGCGGCCGGCGCCCGAGCGCGGTCCCTGCTATTTATACGACTGAGGGCCGTCTTTTGTTCCCTCTCCGGCGGGAGATGGCGAAGCGGGAAAATCGTCGATTAGGTACAACATGTCACCGGCGCGGGCGGGCTTTCCGCGAAGCTTCTTCGCCCCTTTGACCCTCCTTAACCTGGCCGTGGCACTATTTCGCACATGCATTACGTCCCCTGGACCCTCCCGATTTTCCTGGCCTTCTGGCTGCTGGTCGCCGGGCTCGTCATCGCCGTGGAGATCGGCATCCTGCGCCACGTCTTCGAGATCATGGGCGTCCCCCAGCGCTACATGCTCGTCCTGGTGGCCCTCTGCCTGCTGGGCAGCTACGTGAATATCCCCGTGGCTCAACTGTCGCCCGAGCGGTTGCACGCGGGCGAGATCGTGCAGTTCTACGGGATGCTCTACGTCGTCCCGGTCCTGGTCACCCGGCCCGGGACCATCATCGCGGTCAACCTCGGCGGCGCGGTCATTCCGTTCATCCTATCGCTGTATCTGGTCGCCAAACACCGGCTCTTCGCGCCGAGCCTGCTGGGGGTGGCGGCGGTGACGCTCGTCGTCCATCAGATGGCCAGCCCCGTGCCGGGCGTCGGCATCGCGGTGCCGGTCTTCGTCCCGCCCTTGGTCGCCGCGCTGGCGGCCTTGGCGTTCTCCCGCGGGCGGGCCGGGCCGCTGGCTTATGTCTCCGGGAGCCTGGGAACCTTGGTGGGGGCGGACCTGCTCAACCTGGATCGTATCCAGGGTCTGGGCGCGCCGATCGCCTCCATCGGCGGGGCGGGCAAGTTCGATGGAATCTTCATCTCCGGGATCGTCGCGGTCGTGCTCGCGGGCCTGTTGGGCCCCCGCCCTCAACCCGCTCCGGCCCGGCTTTAGGTAGTCCGGGCGTGAACCTTAAAAAGTCTTATGTCTGCCGTAGTTTCCGCTTGCTCTTGTATCGGCCGACGGCCCTATCCATTGAGTTACGGGGACAAAAATCAGCCATCGATGTCCGAATTGATCATTTCCCAGATCTAATGTGTTTGACGCTCTCGCGGACCGCCGCGAGAAAAACGTGGGCCGATTCCAGGGCCTGCTCGGCGTCATGATGAGAAATGAACCCGGAATCATCGTAGAGCGCAAGGTTTCTCTTCCTTCGGAGCCGGTCGAATACCGTGATGAGGCCAGCGTGCCGATTGCCGATGCGCGCTCGCGCGAAATCAATGAGCGCAATGTGATGCCCCGGCTGGCTTCTGGGTCGCAGGCCGTGGCTGAACATGAGGCCCAAGGCCGCCTTGAGCATCGCTGCGTATGCCTGTTCGAGGCAGGCTTCCTCATCGAAGACGAGGATCTTCCGGGCCGAGACAAGCTTCTTTTCGGAACTGGCGAGAAAACGGTCGATCTGCGCCCAGTCGACTTTGTGCGGATGGAGTTTTTTCATGCCGGACCTATGAGCTTTATCCGCTTATTGCGCCAGACGTCTTCAAGGAAGGCGTCCTTGCGCCTTTTACGAGCCTCGAACTCCCTGCGCGTCAGCACCGTGTAATTGATTTCACGCCCGAGCCGTTTCTCCAGTCGCCGCACGGATTCGGCCATGACTTCGTTTCCCGGATCGCCGATGACGAGGATGTCGACGTCGCTGGCGGCATCCTGTCGGCCGCGTGCGAAAGAGCCGTAGAGATAGGCTTCCTCGATTCGGTCGATGCCTTTGAGAACTTGCGCGATCAGCGGCGCCGCGCCGATGGTCTTGGTCACGATGCCGCGAATTTCATTGAACAGCGGATAGTCCTGGTTGAGTCGGTAATATTTTTGGCGGCCGCTGACCTCCGATTGGAACAGCCCTTCGCGATCGAGGCGCGCCAGTTCTTTCGAGAGATTGGACAGATCGATGTCCAGGCGCCCCGCCAAATCCCGCAGATGGTGCCGACCCGCGGGGTTCGTGAAGAAATAGGCCAGCAGGCGTCGCCGAGCTTCGGAGTGCAGATCCAGAACCATGTGGTTAAAGTTTACCACAAATGTGGTCGAAATTGGCGCAACTCTATCTCGCCAAGGGTTCGCGCCTGGGCTGCTGGCAGTCGCTGTCCCTAGACCAACGGTGACTTCAGCCGGCTCGCGAAGCCCGGAGCCTTCGATTCGACGTGCTGGCGTAGAGTCGCATTTCTCGAAGAAAGGCTTTCTTGCATCATCGGGTGGTGGCGCGGGCTTGCTGTAATATATTCCGAGAGGAGAGAGCAATACCGCTTCAAGGATTGGACGCGGGCGTCTTGGCTCGCAACGAGTCGCCCATCCGATAGCGCATGCCTAATCCCTGCGCAAACCTTGAACCAAATGGCAGTCTCGTGTCCCTGTCGTATTTTGCGCCCGTCAGCCTGACGTGATCCAGATTCGTGTCCCGCAGGTCCACAGCCCCCAACTCCGCATCCCGCAGCTCTGCATGGCTTAGATCGGCGTGATGAAGAAAAGCTGCGCTCAGATTCGCATGGGAAAGATGGGATGCTCTTAAGTCAGCATGATTCAAAGAAGTGCTGGCCAAATCTGCCCACTCCATGTTAGCTCCGCGAAAATCCGCGCTCTCAAAGTCGGCTAGCTTTAGATCCGCGCCAGTGAGATCGGCGCCGCTTAGATCTGCTTTTTTCCAAGTCACTCCAGCCAAGAGCGCGCCGCGCAGGTTGGTGCCATGAAGTTTGGCCCCGTCCTGAGCGATGAGACCGCGAAAATCCGCGCATTCTCCGTCGGCACTGCGCATGAGATCATCCAGCGTAATCTTGTTGTAGCCACGTTCCCCGGTGGCGCGGTCAATGCAGGCTCCACTTGCATAGAAGAAGTGCGGTTTGTGATGGCAGGCAAGGAGCAGGGTCGCGGCAAGGAGAATCCCTACTGATCTCATTCTAATTCCCCCATTTCATCCCATCTACTTTTGTATCGGACAATGGAACTATCCATTGAGCTACGGGGACAAATTATGCTGACTGCCAAAATAAAAATACAAAATTATTGGCGCTTGCGGCGAGAGGCATTGAGCTACGAGCAGGTGGGAAGAATGTTCAATTTCTCATCGAGGATTCGCGGATAACACGGCTACTTGGAAGGCAACTGCACCGCCAGGAGAGCGGCCACGGTCTTTCGTCTCTCGCTTTCGCTGACGGCTACGATCTTGAACCCTCGCCGCGCGAACCGCGCGCGCAGCATCCCGTTCAAGTCGGCCCCGTGATCGGGCTCAGGTGGTGAAAGGATGCCCTCCCAACAATACGATCTTCCCGCCGTGCTGGCGCGCAATGCGGGTCGCGTTGTGCGCAAGAGAAGGGCAGCGCCCGGGACTCACAGGCCCAGCAGCAGGCTCTTGAGCCAGTTGAGCCAACCCAGCGGCCGCGGCAGGACCAAGTACTCCGGGTCGCTCCAGGTGCCCCCGACGTGCACGGCCGCCAGCATGCTGAGGCTGCCGGCTACGCGCGCGGCATAGCGCCGCAGGTCGAACGTCGGGACGAGCAGCCTCTCGTTGAACCGGCTCTGCACCATGAGGTCGAGCCGCCCGTCCATGGCGACCGAGCCCGAGACGTCGAAGATCATGGCGTCGCTGCGCAGGACGAGGTCCTTTGCGGAGAGGACTCCGTTGCGCAGGCGCAGTCGTCCCCAGGCGCGCGTAAAGACCATGTCGTTGTAGCGGCGCCCGAAAAGAAGGTCGCCGACCTTCCAGAGCAGCGGCAAGCGCAGCAGGCGGCCGCGCTGGATGTCGAGCTCCGCCTCTCCCTGGAGGCTCTTGGGGTCGCAGGGCCTGCCGCTGAGGGCGCCGCGCAAGGACAGGATGCCGGTGAGAGGATAACGCCGCAGGGCCGGGATGCGGCCGAGCTTCTCCAAGTCCACCCCGGCGAGGACGAAACTGGACTCCCGGAGAGTGCCCGAGGAGAGGTCCCAGGCCAGCGAGCCGGAGGCGGCTCCCGAGTAGCCTGCTGCGGCGAAGGAGGAGACGTCCAGCCGGCGGGCCGCCTGGGAGAGGCCGGCTTCGAGCAGGTCCAGGCGCAGGCCGAAGGCCGCGAGGTCCTCCGCAGCAAAATGCAGGCTGAGGTCCCAGTCCTTTGGCGCGCGCGCCGGACCGGATGCCGCCCCCCGCAGTTGGATGTCGTCCCCGAGCCCGGCCCGGCGCAGCCGCTCGGTGACTCGGGCCGGCAGCCAGGCCGAGGCGTCCTGGAACGAGGTCTGGAGCAGGCCGGTCACGGCGAAGCGGGGCCCTTCCGGCAGGCTCCGCCGGACCGTGCCCGAGACGTCGACCCGGCCGGAAGGCCAATACCCGGAGAGCCGGGCCAGCCGCAGCCGGGGTCCCTCCAGAGAGGCATCGATGTCGAGGTGCATGCTCGGCGCCCAGAGCCGGGCCCGCAAGCGCGGGGAACTCCAGTCCGCGACCGAGCCGCTCGAGGCGTAGCGACGTCCGTCGTAGCGCAGGCGCAGGTCCCGCCAGCGCGCCCCTGCGGCGCTCAGGCGCACCAGGCCGCTGACGTCCTCGACGAGCCGGGGCAGCAGCGGGCTGCGCAGGGCGCCCCGGTCCAGGAGCAGGGAGCCGGCCAGGCTGGCGAGCAGTCCGCGCGCCGGGCCGCGCAGGCTCAGGTCCAGGCGCGCGCGGCCGGAGAGCCAGGCCGGTTTCAGGCCGTTGAGCGCGGTCCAGGGCAGTGCCGCCAGGTCCACCGGACCCGATCCGGCGCGCAGGGCGAAGGCCGGGTTGTGGTAGCCGTCCATGCGCGCGTTCAGGCGCAGGGGCAGGCCCATGATGGACAGCCTCAGGTTCGGCGCCGAGATGCCGGCGGCGGTGAGCTCGGCCTCCCCCCCGATGCGGGTCGCGAGAGTGCGGCCGCCGGGGCCGGCCAGGCGCGCGCCGCGTAGGAAGAGGCGCACGGACCAACTTGGCTTCCCGGAGCGGAGCCCGGCGTAGAGGCCTGCGTCGTCTTCGATGCGATAGCCGGCCCGCGACAGCGAGAGGCCGAGCAGGTCCGTGCGCGCGCCCAACGACCAGGCGCCGCGCGCGGCGTGGAACCGCGCCTCCAGGGGGCCGGCGCAGCGCGCGCGGACGGCGACGGGCAGGTCCGCCAGCGAGGCGAGGAGTGCGGCCAGCGGCAGCCGATCCAGACGCATCGCGGCCTGCGCCTCGCCGGCGGCGTCGGCGCTGCCGGACGCAGCCAGGGTGGCGCGCTCGCGGCCGTCGTCGAGCGTACCGCGCGCCGTGAAGGCGTACTTTGCGCCCTCGGGCCGCAGGTCGGCGTCGAGGTCCCGCAGCCGGATCACGGGGTGGCCTTCCACGGAGAGCCGGCAGCCGCCGTCGACCACGGACACGCGCGGCGCCGGGCCTTCCGTCCGGCGCAGGCGTGCCAGGGCGCCGGCCAAGGGAGCGGCGTTCCAGCCGCCTCGGCGGGTGTAGCGCAGACTCAACTCGGGCCGCACCACGGTCAGCGCGGCGATGGCGAGGCGGCCATGCCGCAGGAGCGCGAGCCAGCGCAGCCGCACGCGCAGGCTCTCGACCGTGAAGAGGGGCCGGACCCCGTCCGGTTCGAGAACCACGATCCCGTCGGCGCGCAGGCCGCTTAGGGGCGAGAAGCCGACGGTCCCGAGCCGCATCGGCCGGTGCAGGACATCGAGGGCACGGGCCTCCAGGAGGGCCTGCAGGCGCCGCGGGAGGGTGAGGCCGTAGCCAGCCAGGACCGCGGCCAGGGCCGCCGCGGCCAGGATCCAGACCCACGCCTTGGCGCGCCGCGGCTGCATGCAGAGCGGCTCCTGCTCAGCGCCCGGCCTTCACGCTCCGGCGGCGGGTGAAGACGACGGTCGAGGCAAGGGCTGGCATGCTGTTGAGCTGTTCCATTCGCGGGTCCGCGCGCGGTCTTGAGGCATCAGGATAGCGAGCCGACCTCAAGGCGGGGTCAAAGCCCGGCTCAAGCAGACCTGGGAGCCGGGTTTTTTCTCTCTTACAATCGATCCTGACACAAAATTGACACGGCCGCAATGCCAGGAGTGTTCCTGATGTCCTAGACTGGAGCGCGGACGCCTTCCAAGGGGGTGGAATGCGATGAACACGCTCGCCGACGATACTCATCCCGACGGAACAGGCATTCCGGCCTGCCGGAAAGTCCAATCGATCGAGCTGTTGGTATTTCTGTTCTTGCTCCTCTCTTCGGTCGGGAGCTCATACTTTTTCTTTCACGTCCAGAAGCACTTGCCGTTCGCGCCGGTGGCTGTTTCCGCCATCCTCAGCGACCTGGCGCTCGTGAGCCTGGTGCTGTTCTTTGTCTGGCGCAACGGCGAGTCCTTGCCGCAGATCGGCTGGACCCGCCGGCGCTGGATGAGCGAGGTCCTTTGGGGGCTGATCCTGTTCCTGCCGGCCGCCGTCGCCGCCAATCTGCTGGAATACTCCCTGCATAGCGCCGGCTTTTCCGCGCCTACGAAGCTCCCGTCATTTTTGAAAGCAACCGGCGCGGGGGGCATCGCGCTGGCCTGCCTCCTGGTCACGGTGGTCGCGATCGCGGAGGAGACCATCTTCCGGGGCTATCTGATCCTGCGTTTCCAGAAGGCCGGCGGCCGGACCGGCGCGGCCGTGCTGCTCTCCTCGCTGGTCTTCTCGCTGGGACACGGCTACGAAGGCGCGGCCGGAATGGTCAGCGTCTTCGGGCTAGGGGTGGTCTTTGCCCTGGTGTACCTCTGGCGGCGGAGCCTGATCGCCCCGATCGTGATGCATTTCCTGACCGATTTCAACAGCATCGTCCTGGTCGCGCTCTTGGCCCCGGGTTCCTCGGGGGCGCGCCCGTGAGGCCCGCGTTGGATATGATCGCACCGGCCGGCAATGGAAGGGAAGGGACTGAAATGGGAACGACAGTCTGCGCCGGCCCCGCTCCGGCCGGCGGGACGCGGAGCATTTTCGCCCTCTTTGACCTGGTTTTAACCTGACCATGGCACCATCTCGCATATGCATTACGTCCCGTGGACCCTCCCTCTTTTCCTGGCCTTCTGGCTGTTGTTCGCCGGGCTCGTCATCGCCGTGGAGATCGGCATCCTGCGCCACGTCTTCGAGATCATGGGCGTCCCCCAGCGCTACATGCTCGTCCTGGTGGCCCTCTGCCTGCTGGGCAGCTACGTGAATATCCC
>JAQUMZ010000003.1 GCA_028717865.1 Elusimicrobiota bacterium
GCTGACGATCCGGCACTTGGGCGCCGGCCTGCCGTCCTGGCGCGAGCTGGCCCGCGGTCTGGCGCCGCGCCTCGAGTCGGTGGAGGTCTCGGGGGCGCCCCAGCCCCTGGCCGGGCAAATGGAGCGCTTCCTGCGCGAGTCCGGCTCGGGCCTCGCCGCGCGCGGCTCGGCGCTGGCCGAGCGCTTCCCCGCCGTCAAGCGGGCGGCGCTCAGCCGCGACTGGGCGGGCCGCCGCCTGCGCGTCGAGGTGACGATGCGCCGGGCCCTCGCCCGGGTCGTGCGTCCGGACCGGCCGGGGGCCGAGGCCTGGCTCGACGAGGACGGCGCGGTCTTCGCCGCGCCGGCCGGGCTCTACCCGCGGGCCGCGCTCGCGGTCGAGACCGGCGGCGCGGGCGAGGCCGAGCTGCGGGCCCTGGCCCGAGAGCTGCCGCTGCTGGCCCGCGCCGAGGCCTTGCCCGTCGCGCTGGAACGCGTGCGCTACCGCTCCGCCTACGAGGGCTGGGAGCTGTCATTGCAGGACGGCACGAACGTGCTGTGGGGCCGCCTGGATTGGACGCCGGAGAAGCTGCGCCGGCTGGGCGAGGCGCTGGCCGACGCCCGCGGGCGCCAGCCCGAGGTCGCGTCGCGCTGGAGCGCCGATCTGCGTTATTTCGAGGACGGCCGGGTGCTGCTGCGGCCCGGGAAAAATTCGAGGGGGGGTTGATGGCCAAAACGGACGTGATCGCCGGGCTGGATATGGGCAGCGGCCGGGTGACCTGCCTCGTCGGGGCCCCGGAGCCCCAGGGCGAGCGCATGCGCATCCTGGGCGGGGCGAGCGTTCCCTGCCGCGGCATAAACGGCGGCGTGGTGGTCAACATCCAGGAGACCAAGACGGCCGTGGAGCAGGCGGTCGGCGCCGCCGAGGCCGCCGCCGGAGGCACGGTAAGCGGGGTTTTCCTGGGGGTGCGCGGCACGCACCTGCAGTCGTTCAACAACCACGGGGCCTTCAACATCGCCCGGACCGACAAGGAGATCACCGCCGACGACGTGCAGAGCGTCGTGGCCAACGCCAAGGCCATCCCTCTGTCCTCCGACCGCGAGATCCTCCACGTCGTCCCCCAAAGCTTCTCGCTCGACCGCCAGCGCGGCGTGCCCAACCCCGTGGGCATGGAAGGCGCCCTGCTGGAGGTCGACGTGCACATCGTGACGGCCTCCAGCGCCCACCTCAACAACGTCATGAAGGCCGTGGCCCAGGCCGGCTTCGAGGTCCAGGAGATCATCTACGGACTGCTGGCCACCGGCGAGCAGCTGGTCACGCCCGAGGAGAAGGACCTGGGCTCGCTGATCGCGGACATCGGCGGCCAGTCGCTGTCGCTCGGCGTCTACTCCGAGGGCAGCGTGCGCTATTCCAAGGAGATCGGCATCGGCTCGGATTTCATCACCCGCGACCTCGCGGTCGGCCTGCGCACCTCCATGGGCACCGCCGAGCGCCTCAAGATCGCCCACGGCCTCGCCCACTCCTCCCTTATCAACGGCGACGAGGACATCGAGTTCAATCGCGTCGACGGCCGGACCATCGACCGCATCAAGACCAGCTCCATGATGCAGATCATCCTGCCCCGGGTCGAGGAGATCTTCACCATCGTGGCCGAGGACCTGCAGAACTCCTCCTTCGCCGACCAGGTGGCCCCGGGCGGGGTCATTCTGACCGGCGGCGGGGCCCTCATGCGCGGCATCTCCGAGGCGGCCAGCGACATCCTGGGCCTGCAGCCGCGCCTGGGCCTGGCGCACCCGGAGCTGGTGGCGGGCGAGGACAAGTGGTTCAGCCCGGTTTACGCCACGGCCATGGGCCTGCTGACCTTCGCCAACTCCTCGCGCTGGGGCACCGGCGTGACCCGCGTCACCCCGGCCCGCAAGGGGGCCTGGATGCGGCGGCTTTCCGGCGTCTTCGAGGATCTGCTCTAAGCCGATGAATATCCAGATATCGGACGATTTCAAGCAGTCGCGGGCCGTCATCAAGGTCGTCGGCGTGGGCGGGGCGGGGGGCAACGCGGTCAACCGCATGGCCGAGGCGGGCCTCAAGGGCGTCGAGCTCGTCGCCATGAACTCCGACGCCCAGGACCTGCGCCGCAGCCTGGCCGAGATCCGCGTGCAGCTCGGCGAGACCCTGACCAAGGGCCTGGGCGTGGGCGGCGACGCGGCCAAGGGCCGCGCCGCCGCCCTGGAGTCCGAGGCCGGCATGCGCGAGGTCGTCGCCGGGGCCGACATGGTCTTCGTGACCGCCGGCATGGGCGGCGGCACGGGCACGGGCGGGGCCCCGGTGGCGGCCAAGCTGGCCAAGGAGGCCGGGGCGCTGACCATCGGCGTGGTCACCCGGCCTTTCGGCTTCGAGGGCCTGCAGAGGGGCAATATCGCCGAGTCCGGCCTGCAGGAGCTGCGCCAGAACGTCGACACCCTGCTGGTCATCCCCAACGACCGATTGATCGACATCGTCGAGGACAGCACCCCCTCCGACGAGGCCTTCCGCCTGGCCGACGACGTCCTGCGCAAGGCCGTCCAGGCCATCTCGGACGTGATCACGACCCCGGGCCACATCAATATCGACCTCAACGATCTGCGCGCCATCATGAAGGACGCGGGCGAGGCCCTCATCGGCATGGGCGAGGCCTCGGGCTCGGGGCGCGCCATGCGGGCCGCCAAGACGGCGGTCAGCTCGCCCCTGCTCGAGAACGTGGTCATCGACGGCGCCCGGGGCATCCTGGTCAACGTCACCGGCAGCAAGGCCTCGCTGACCATAAAGGAGATCGACGAGGTGGGCAATTTCGTCAAGGGCCAGGGCAGCCCGGACGCCAAGAACAAGATGGGCCACGCCTACGACGACGCCCTGGGCGACGTGGTGCGGGTGACCGTGATCGCCACGGGCTTTCCGCCCCGCCGCGGCAACCGCAATCTGCTGCGCGCCGGGGTGCGGCCCGGGACCCTGGGCGCGCGCTACCAGCCCCATGCCCCGGGGGTCACGCCCGACGCCCGGCTGGCGGCCGGGACGCGCCAGGAGGACTGGACCAAGCCGGCCTTCCTGAGATTCAAGGCGAGGAAACTCAAATGAGCATGGACCTGCAAAGCATGCTGCAGACGATGATCAACGCGCGGGCCAGCGACCTGCATATCCGGGCCGGCGGACCGGCCTATATCCGCGTCGACGGCGATCTCAAGACGGTGGCGCCGGAGCCGGTCTCCGAGGCCGAGGCCCTGGCCATGCTGCAGTCCGTGCTCTCCAAGCGCGGCAAGGCCATCTTCGAGGCCAGGCAGGAAGTGGACTTCTCGTTCCAGGCCGGGGAGGTGGCGCGCTTCCGCGTCAACGCCTACCGCCAGCGCGGGAAGCTCTCCATCGCCGTGCGCATCATCCCCATGGTCATCCCCGGCTTCCAGGAGCTGCGCCTGCCCATGGCGACCATGCGCAAGATCGCCGACAACAGCCGGGGCCTGATTTTGGTCACCGGCATCACGGGCTCGGGCAAGTCCTCGACTTTGGCCGCGATGGTGGACTACATCAACGAGACGCGGGCCGAGCACGTCCTGACCATAGAGGACCCCATCGAGTTCGTGCACAAGGACAAGAAGGCCATTATCTCCCAGCGCGAGATCGGCGAGGACACCGCCTCCTACGCCGACGGCCTGCGCATGGCCATGCGCCAGGACCCCGACGTCATACTGGTCGGCGAGATGCGCGACCTGGAGACCACCTCGGCCGCCCTGACCGCGGCCCAGACCGGCCACCTGGTCTTCGCGACGCTGCACACCATAGACGCCATCCAGACCATATCGCGCGTCATAGACCTTTACCCCCCGCACCAGCAGGCGCTCATCCGCGTCCAGCTGGCCGAGAGCCTCAAGGCCGTGATCAGCCAGCGGCTGCTGCCCAGCATCAAGGGCGGGCGCGTGCCCGCCATCGAGATACTCATCGTCACCGCCCATGTCCGGAAGATGATCGAGGAGAACAACTCGCAGGGCATCACGCAGGCTTGCGCCAAGGGGCAATTTTACGGCATGCAGACCTTCAACCAGTCCCTGGTCAAGCTCTTCAAGGACGGTTTGGTCAAGGAGCAGGACGTCATGGACGCGGCCTCGAGCCCGGACGACGTGAAGCTGGCGCTGCGGGGCATCGAGCAGGAGATCAAGCCGGGCTGAGCCCGGCCGTCCCGGGCCGCCGAGGAGGGCGCGAATGTTCGCCGAGGGATACATCGGAATCGCAGGGACCATCGGGGTGGGCAAGTCCACCCTGACCACGGATCTGGCCAAGGCTCTGAACTTCGAGCCCATCCTGGAGGAGGTGGACGGCAACCCCTACCTGGAGAGGTTCTACTCGGACATGAAGGGCTACGGGACCATGATGCAGGTCTGGCTGCTCAACCACCGCTTCCGCCAGCATCGCGAGTTCGTCACCCGCATCAGCCTGGGCAAGATTCGCGGCGTGGTCCAGGACCGCACCATATGGGAGGACACCATTTTCGCCCGGATGCTCAACCAGCATCCCGACAAGATCATAAGCGACATCGACTACAACACCTACCTGGACCTCTTCGATAACATGGTCCTGCGCGAACTGGTCTTCCCCCAGCTCATGATCTACCTGGACTGCAGTCCGGAGGTCGCCGTCAAGCGCATACACGCGCGCGGCCGGGTCATGGAGCAGACCATCACCCTGGACTACCTGCGCGCGCTCAAGGCGAACTACGAGGCCTTCGTGTCCGAGATGGAGCAGGCCGGGGTGCGCATTTTGCGCATCCCCTGGGAGGAATTCCGGCCCATCTCCGAGGTGGTCCGGCTGGTGCACGAGTACTCCTTGAAGCCCTCGAGCTTCACCAAGTGGGTCCGGCCCCTGCGCCGGCCGCCCAAGCTGGAGCCCAAGCCCCAACTGCTGGAGAAACGGGCCGATGCCGTCGCCTGAGGTCCGGCGGGAGGCCTGATGGACATCCTGCCCCGCCGCAGCCTGCGCGAGGTCACGCCGTTTTTCGCCGAGCAGCCCAACGAGGCCATCCGGCTGGAGCTGGGCCTCAAGGAGATCGTGCGGCTGTGCTCCAACGAAAGCCCCCTGGGCCCCTCGCCCAAGGCCCTGGCCGCCTACCGCGACGCGGCCAAGCTGCTCTCGTGCTATCCGGACGGCGGCAGCCCCGACCTGTGCCTCTATCTGGCCAAGCGCTACAAGGTCGGCCGGGAGAGCGTCCTGGTGGGCAGCGGCTCCGACGAGATCATCCGCATGTTCTGCGAGGCCTTTCTCGACGCCGACGACGAGGTCATCGTGTCCCAGCACGGCTTCATTCGCTTCCGCCAGCAAGCCGTCATGATGGGGGCGCGCATCATCGAGATACCGATGAGCGACTGGACCAGCGACCTCGAGACCATGGCGCGGGCGGCCAGCCCGCGCACCAAGCTGGTCTTCCTCGCCAACCCGAACAACCCGACCGGCACCTACAACACCCAGGGCGAACTGCGGGATTTCCTGCGGGCCCTGCCCGCCGCGACGCTGGTGGTCATCGACGAGGCCTTCTACGACTTCGCCTCCGAGAACGACGACTACCCCCGCACCCTGCCCCAGCTGGTCCGGCAGCATCCCAATCTCGTCATCCTGCGCACCTTCTCCCAGGCCTACGGCCTGGCCGGCCTGCGCGTGGGCTACGCCGTGGGCGACCCCGAGGTGCTGGGCTGGCTCGACCGCATCCGCCTGCCCTTCAACGTCAACCTGCCGGCGCAACGGGCCTGCCTGGCGGCGCTGGAGGACGAGGAGTTCCTGGCCCGCACGGTGGCCCTCTCCATCAAGGGCCGCGAGAGCCTGGCCGGGGAGCTGCGCGAGCTGGGCCTGGGCGTGCTCGATTCGGCCACCAACTTCCTGTTCGTGCGCTCGCGCGTCCGGGGGCGGGCCCTGTCGCGGGCCCTGTTCAAGAAGGGCATCGTGATCCATCCCCTCGACGAGTACGGCCTGGGCGAGCACGTGCGCATCTCCGTGGGCACCGCCCAGCAGAACGCCGCCCTGGTCAAGGCGCTCAAGGATATCATGGCGCGGGAACCGGGCGGCAAGCAGGGGGCCGACCGTGCCTGAAATCTGCCGTTTTCTGGGGATCATCATCGCCCATTTGGAATAAGCGAGCATGCGCGATATCGTGGCCGTGCGTCATATCAAGGATTACCAGCTTGAGGTTATTTTCGAGGACCGGGCCAGCGGGCTCGTGGACCTCAAGGATTACGCGGCCCGCGGCGGAGTGTTCAGCCGGTTCTCCGACATGGATTATTTCCGAAAGGTATACGTCAATAAAGATCTGGGCACGCTTTGCTGGCCGGATGACGTGGATATCGCCCCCGAGACCCTATATTCGCTGGCAATGAAGAAGGCACTTTAGCTTATGAAAAAAAGGCGGCTGGTAATCGCCATGGACGGCCCCGCCGGGGTGGGCAAGTCCACCGTGGGCCAGTGCGTGGCCCGGCGCCTGGGCTACCATTTCATCAACACCGGGGAGATGTTCCGCGCCCTGGCCTGGAAGGCCTTGGCCAGCGGCGTGGACGTCGATGACCAGGCCGCGGTCCTGCGCCTGGCCCGGCGCCTGAAGTGGGAGTTCCGTCCGGCCGAGGGCGGCACGGCGCTGCGGACCTTCATAGACGGCGAGGGCGTCACGACCCAGATCCGCGAGGAGCGGGTCAGCGCCAATTCCAGCGCGGTGGCCGCCAATCCCGGCGTGCGGCGCCTGCTCTGCCGCCTGCAGCGCCGGCTGGGCCGCGCGGGCGGCATCGTGATGGAGGGCCGCGACATCACCACGCACGTATTCCCCGACGCCGACTTCAAGTTCTACCTCGACGCCTCCCCCAAGGAGCGCGCCCGGCGGCGCTGCCGCCAGCTCAAGGCCGCGGGCCAGCCCGCCGACCTCGACCGGATCCACGCCGCCATCCTGGCGCGCGACCTCAACGACCTCAAGCGCCGGATCAATCCCCTCTGCCAGGCCTCGGACGCGATCGTCATCGATTCCACGCGCATGACCATGCGGCAGGTCGCGCAGAAGATGCTGCGCCTCATCCGGCGCGGGCGATGACCGCCGTCCTGGATTGGGAGGACGACGCCCGGCCCTGGATTCCGCGCCTGCTGGCCGGCTTGACCGCGCTGCTGGCGCGCCGCGTCTGGCGGCTGCGGGTCGTGGGCCTGGAGCGGGTGCCCCGCTCGGGCGCCGTCATCCTGGCCTGCAACCACGTCTCCAACGCCGATCCGCCGATACTCGGAGCCGCGGTCTTTCCCGCGCGCAGCCCGCGCTTCCTGGCCAAGATCGAGCTGTTCCGCGCGCCCGGGCTGGGCTGGCTCATGCGCCGCGGCGGCGCCATCCCCCTGGACCGGGGCCGGCCGGACGTGGGGGCGATGCGCTCCTGCCTGGAGATGCTGCGGCGCGGGCGCCTGGTGGCGGTGTTCCCCGAGGGCACGCGCGCCCGGAGGGGGCGGCCCTTGCCGCCCAAGACCGGCGTGGCCTTCCTGGCCGCGCGCAGCGGCGCGCCCGTGGTGCCGGCGCGCATCGTCGGCAGCGACCGCCTGGCGCGCCTGGGCCGGCTGGAGGTCCGCTTCGGCGCCCCCCTGCGCTTCGAGGGGGACGCCGCCGATTACCGGGCCTGCCGAGACTTCGCGCGCCTGGTGATGGAAGCGGTATTTTCACTATAATGAGCTGGTCGCGCGCCGTACGGGGATGCCGCGTGAAGGAGAATCGCCATGGAATTTGAGAAGGACCCGAAGGACCCTCAGCCCGCCGGGGAGGCGGACGGCGCCGCGGGGCCCGAGGGCGAGGTCACGATGGAGGCGCTCCTGGCCAGCCAGGACGAGCTGCAGCACAAGCTTTCGGGCAAGCAGGTGGTTTGGGTCAAGGTGGTCTCGGTGACCAAGGATTACGTCCTGGCCGACATAGGCGAGAAGAACGAGGGCGGCGTGCCGGTCGGCGAGTTCGCCCAGGAAGGCGAGGGCTGCGCGCCGCGCCTGCCCGCCCCCGGCCAGCGCATCCCGGTCATGCGCGCGGGGTCGGCGCGCAAGGACGGGCATACCCTGTTGTCGTACAAGCGCGCCCGGGCCGAACTGGGCTGGGAGGCCGCCGTGAAGTCCTTCCGCGAGAAGGGGCGCGTCCGCGGCCGGATCGTCTCGGCCATCAAGGGGGGCTTTCTCGTGGACGTGGCCGGGGTGACGGGATTTTTGCCCGCCTCGCTGGCCGATCTGCGGCCCGTGCGCAATCCGGCGCGGATGACGGGCACGGGCGTGCGCTGCTACGTCATCGAGGTCAACGAGTCCAAGCGCCAGCTCGTGCTCTCGCGCAAGGCCGTGCTGGAGGAGGAGGCGGCCAAGCGCCGCGCCCAGCTGCTGGCGGAGCTGCGCGTCGGGGAGGTGCGCATCGGGCGCGTGGTGCACGTGGGCGCCTCCGGGGTGGTCGTCGATATCGGCGGCATCGAGGGCTGCGTGCGCATGGCCGACGTCTGCTGGGGCGAGCCCAAGCTGCCCGCGGGGCTGGAGCGGGGCGCCAAGGTCAAGGTCAAGATCCTGGCCAAGCCGGCCGACGACAAGGCCTCCGAGCCCCTGCTGCTGGGCATCAAGCAGCTGACTCCCAACCCGGCGGACGGCTTGCGGCGGAAGTTCCCGCCCAAGACCGTGGTGAAGGGGAAGGTCTCCGAGGTCTCGGAGCGCGGGGTCAAGATCGCCCTGGAGGGCGGCGTGGCGGCCTTCTGCGCCCCGGCGGACTGCGACCCCGCCGCCGGCTACAAGCCGGGCGATCCGGTGTCCGCCGTCGTGTTCGCGGTCAACGCCGCCACCTTGGAGCTCTCGGTCTCGATCAACAAATTCGAGGAGATCAAGGACCGCAAGCGCATGGCCCAGTACCTGAAGGCGCCGCCGCCCTTGACCCTCGGGCAGCTGCTGTCCCCCGAGAAGAACGATTGAGCCGCACCCGGAGGCGATGACGGTCCGAGACGCCGTCGCAAGACGCCGCTGGCCGCGGTTACCGAGCGGCCGCGGCCGGCTTTTGGCCGCCTGCGCGCTGGCGGCCGTGCTGCTGGCCTTCGGTCTGGCCCGGCTGCGGCGGCCGGCGCGGCCGCGGGCCGAGCCGGCGTCCCGGCCGGGCGCCGCCGCCGCCGTGGCCGCCGTCCAGGAGCGCCTGCGCGCCGATCCCCAGGATATCTCGGCCCTCCTAGAGCTGGGCATACTGCACTTCGAGCAGGGGCCGCGGAGCTATCCCGACGCCGTCAACGAGCTCGAGGACGCCCGGCGTCTGGGGGCGCTGGACGCCCGCGTCTTCTACTGCCTGGGGGTCATGTACCAGGGCCTGGGGCTTTATCCATTCGCCCAGGAGGAGTACCAGAAGTATCTGCGCAACCATCCGGAGGACAAGGAAGTGCGGATGCGCTTGGGCAAGCTCTATTACCGGCAGGGCGACTTCAACTCGGCCGTCCAGGAGTTCGAGCGGCTGCATTTGCGCTACGCCGGCGATCCCCTGGTCGTGGAGAACCTGGGCCTCAGCCTCTGGGGCGCCAAGCTCGACGAGCGCGCCGCCGAGAGCTTCCGGCAGCTCAAGACGGCGGGCGGCCTGCCCGGCCGGCGGGCGTGCGTCTACCTGGGCGAGATGGCCCTGCAGGCGGGGCGCTACGCCGAGGCGCTGGGGCTGATGCAGGAAGCCCTGCCGGGGTCCGAGGCGCCCGATTTCGGCATCGACCGGCCGAGGCTGCATTCCGCCGTCGCCATGGCCCTCCAGAAGCTGGGCCGGACCCAGGAGGCGCGCGACGCCTGGGCCGAGGTTCTCAAGGGTTCGCCCAACGACGCCAAGGCCAAGGCGGCGCTGCGGCTCCTGCGCCGCGCCGCGGCCAAGAAGCCGAAGCGGTAGCGCCGTGAGGACCACGGCGCCATCGGCCGCGGCCGCGCTTTTGGTCCTGCTGGCCGCGGCCGCCCTCGGGCAGGGGTTCGGCCAGAACCAGGTCATACTGAAGGATTTCGACTGGAAGGTCCGTTCCAGCGAGCATTTCGACATCCATTATTATCCGGACAGCGAGCCGCGCGCGGCCCAGGCCGCCGCCGCGCTGGAGGCGGCGTTCCCTCGCGTCGCCCGGGACCTCGAGATCGAGACCCAGGCCCCCGTCTGGGCCGGGCCCGCCGCGCGCAAGCGCTACGAGTGGAAGCGCCGCCCCTTCTTTCTCTATGCCTCTCCCAACGACTTCCAGCAGTCCAACATCGCCGCCGCCGGAGACGGCACCGGCGGCATCACCGAGCCCTTCAAGGACCGCTTCATGGTCTACAACGACGGAACCGACCGCTGGCTCGAGGAAGTGGCCGTCCATGAGTTCGTCCACATCATGCAGTTCCATCTGCTCATCTCGGGTTTCTGGCGCTCCGGCGCCATCCTCAAGACCATCGTCTATCCGCTCTGGATGATGGAGGGCCTGCCCGGCTACGAGACCCACGGCATAGAGTCCTCCCTGGAGGAGATGACCATCCGCGATGCCGCCACCTCGGGGGGGCTCATATCCCTGACCCGCCTGGAGCATTTCGGGCACCTCAAGCCCCACCAGGTCACCCTGGCCTACAAGCAGGGGGCCGCGGCCGTGGAATTCATCGCCTCCCAATTCGGGCGCCGCAAGGTCGCGCGCCTGCTAAAGCTGTTCGAGAGCCGCTTCGACACCGCCGCCGTCCTGCAGGAGCTCCTCGGCCTGGACGCCTTCAAATTCGACGCGAAGTACCGGGAGTACCTGGAGGACAAATACCGGCGCGAGGCCGCGCGCGAGGGCCTGCGCGAGCCCGCCGACTACGGGCGCGCGCTGACCCGCGGCGACCGCCTCCCCCAGTACAACACCGCCCCGGTCTTCTCCCCGGACGGCTCCCGGATGTATTACCTGAGCACGCGCTCGGGCTTCCCGCCGGCGGTCTGCCGGATGGACCTGCGCACCGGGCGCCGTCGGCGCCTGTGGTCGCTCAACCGGACCGCGGTCGATAACATCCCCATGGGCAACTTCGCCAACCTCTCCCGGGTGCTGGCCATCTCCGGCGACGGCGCGCGGCTCGCCTTCGCGGGCAGCTATAACCATCGCGACGCCATCTACCTTTACGACACTCGGACCGGCGCCCTGAGCCGGCGCGTCCCGCCGGACTTCCTGTCCGTGTCCCAGCCCAGCTTCTCCCCCGACGGCAGGCGCCTGGCCTTCTCCGGCATGCGCGATTCCTTCACCGACATCTATATCTACGATCTGGCGGATGGAAGCCTGCGCCAGCTCACCGACGACCCCCAGGACGACGAGATGCCGGTCTTCACCCCGGACGGCCGGCGGGTTGTCTATTCTTCCGAGGAACGCAACCCCCTGGTCCCGAGCCTGCGCGAGCGGCGCCTTTACGCTCTGGACCTGGCGGACGGCTCGAACACGCGCCTGGAGAACTCCGGGGGCCAGGCCCGCGATCCCGCGATATCCGCGGACGGCCGGCGGCTGCTTTTCGCCCGCGACGACGACCGGCATACGGAGGTCTGCGAACTCGACTTGCGCAGCGGCCGGGTGCTGCGGCTGACCCGGTCCCTGGGGGGGAGCTTCACGCCGGCCTACGTCCCCGGCGGGGACGTAGCCTTCGCCTCCCTGCGCGGGGGCGAAGTTCACATCTATCGGGCGCGTCGCGGCGACCTGGAGGCTGACGAGCTTCCGGACGCGCGGCCGCGGTCGAGCCCGGCGGAGAAGTTCCTGCTGCCGGGCATGGGCGGGGTGGGTCTCTCCACGCAAACCGTGGCCCTGTCCCCGCAGCGGGCCGTTCGCGGGGTATTTTCCACCGACCTGTTTTTGCCCGCGTTCTTCTATTCCTCGGAGGGGGGCTTCTTCTGGACCAGCTATTGGCAGGGCTCGGATATGCTGGGCAACCACCAGGCCAGCGTGCTGGCCGCCATCCATTCGCTCGACGACTACGATTACGGGGTCCGCTACGGCTACCTGCGCTTCCGTCCCCAATTCTTCGCGGGCGCCGAGGGTTTCGGCCGGCGCGCGCTTTACGACGAGGGGCTCAACCTCGACTTCGACGACGCGGTCAACAGCCAGTTCGCGGCGGCGGCCTATCCCCTGGACCGGCATCATCGCCTGGAGATCTCGGCCGCCGCCATCCGGGAGGTCGCCCGCTACGAGGACCCGGCCTACGATTTCGACCATCGGGCCCGCGTGGGCTCGCTGGCCTTCGTGCGCGACGCGGTCACCGGCCGCTACCTCGTGCCCCTGGCCGGCAACCGGCTCCGGCTGTCCGTTTCCCAGGCGGCCGACGTTCTGGGCGGCAACCGCAGCTACTTCACCACCGAGGCGGAAGCGCACCAGTTCGTGCCCACGGGCGGGCAGAGCGCCCTGGCCCTGAGGCTGCTGGGCGCGCAGGCCGTGGGGCGGGACCGTCCCGACCTGATCCTGGGCGGCATCGGAGGGGTGCGAGGCTACGCCCGTTCGACCATAGAGAACGTGGGCAGCCGACTGGCCCTGGCCAACGCCGAATGGCGTTTCCCCGTGGCGCCGGACATCAACTATTACATGTGGTACATCTTTCCGGATTTCTACTTCAAATCCCTTTTTGGTAGCATTTTCACCGACGCGGGTTATGCCTGGGAAACCGACGGGCAGTTGCGCCGCAGCGGCTGGAACTCCTGGCGCAATTCCGCCGGGCTGGGCCTGAGGCTCTACAGTTTCATCATGCAGGAATTCCCGCTCGTGCTCTCGGCGGACTACGCCCGCCGGACCACGCAGAACGGCGGCATCTTTTATGTCTATCTCGGCGCGATCTTCTGAGCTGAGGATCGGCGGGCTCGGCGCTTGCGGGCTGGCCCGCCGCTTCGGAACGCCCCTCTACGTCTACGACGCGGGGCGGGTCCTGGAGCGCTTCGCGCGGCTGCGCCGCGCCCTGGTCCGGCCCGGTTCGCTGATCTGCTACGCGCTCAAGGCCAATTCCAACCGGACCCTCTGCCGGGTCCTGGCCGGCGCCGGGGCCGGGGCCGAGGCGGTCTCGGGCGGCGAGATACTGCGCGCCCTGGCGGCGGGCTTCGCGCCCGCGCGCATCGTGTTTTCCGGAGTGGGCAAGACCCCCGCGGAGATGGCCCTCGGGCTGCGCCGGGGCCTGCTGAGCTTCAACGTGGAGTCGGCCGAGGAGCTCGCCGCCCTGGGGCGCCTGGCGCGGCGGTTGCGCCGGCCGGCGCCTTTCTCGATCCGCCTCAACCCGGACGTCAAGGCGCGCACCCATCCCCACATCACCACGGGGCGGGCGGACAGCAAGTTCGGCGTCGAGGCGGGCGAGGCCCTGGTCCTGGCCCTGGGCAGCCGGGGCGACCCCTGGCTGCGTTTCCAGGGGCTGCATTGCCACATCGGCTCGCAGCTCAACGAGCTCGAGCCTTTCCGGCGGGCGGCGCAGGCCGTGGCCCGCCTGCTGGAGCGCCTGCAGGCCGCCGGCCTGCGCGCGGCCTTGGTGGACATGGGCGGCGGGCTGGGGGTGAGCTACGCCGGCGAGGCGGAGCTCTCGCCGCGGGCGCTGGCGGCGGTCTTCGCGCGCGCCTTCGCCCCCTGGCCGGCCGCGCGCCTGCTCCTGGAGCCGGGCCGCTACCTGGTCGCCGACGCGGGCGTGCTGCTGACCCGGGTGCTGCTGCGCAAGCGGACCTCGCGGCGGCGCTTCGTCGTGGTCGACGCGGCGATGAACGATCTGGGCCGGCCGGCGCTTTACGGGGCCTATCATCCGGTCGCGCCGGCGCGGCCGCGGCGGGGGCCGCGGCGACGCGCGGACGTGGTGGGACCGGTCTGCGAGTCCGGCGACTTCCTGGCCCGCGGGCGGCTCCTGCCGCCGCTGGAGCCCGGGGACGTCCTGGCGGTGCTCATGGCCGGGGCCTACGGCTTCTCGATGAGTTCCCAATACAACTCCCGGCCGCGGGCGGCGGAGGTCGTGGTCCGCGGCCGGCGGGCGAGCCTGGCGCGCCGCCGGGAAACCGCGGCGGACCTGGTGCGCCATGAAGCCTGAAACGGATGCCGTCGATCCGGCCCTCTACACCGAGGATTATTTCCTGGAGAACGTCGGCGGAGCCGAATTCTTCCGCCGCTACGGGTCCCGGATCGTCAAGCCCGCGCAGGCCTGCGCCCTGCTCCGGGCCGGGCTGCGTCCCGGCCTGCGGGCCCTGGACATCGGCTGCGGCCGGGGCGAACTGCTCTACCAACTGCGGGCCCGGTGCGTGGAGGCCGTGGGCGTCGACATCGCCCTGCCCGCCCTGCGCCTGGCCCGCCTCACGGCCGAGGCCCCGCTCGTGCGCGCCGACGCCAAATGCCTGCCGTTTCCCGCCGCGAGTTTCGATCGCATATTCTTCCTGGGGGTGCTCGATCATCTTCACGACTGGGAGCTGGAGCGCTGCTTCGCGGAGTTCAAGCGGCTGCTGAGGCCCGGCGGGCTGGTCCTGGCCAACACCTGCACGAACACGGAGTACTACAAGAATCTGAGCCATGGCCTGCGCGCGCGGGCGGCGCGGCTCCTGGGCCGGCGGCCGCCGGCCCCGCCGCGCAGCGCGCACGACGAGCACGTGCACGTCAACGAGCACTGCCGCCGGGGCCTGGCGGAATTCTTCGCGCGGATCGGCTGGCGGGCGGATGTCGAGGCGCGGCCAAACGACAAGCTGCTCGTGCGCGAGCTCTACGGCGAGGACCTGCCCGCTGACTTTCCCCTGCGGCCCGCCTCGGCTTGGAAGCGCGCCTGGCACGGCTTGGCGTTTCGCGGCCCGCTGCGCAGGTTCCTGGCCCGGGAATTCTTCTGCACGCTTCGGCCCGGCTGAGAAAAAACTAAGATACCGACATGGGGAAAAAGTCCAGGTCCGCCCGGCCCCAGCCGAAGCCGGCCCCCTCGCCCGTCCCCGCCGGCGAGCCGATCACGTCCCTGGGCTGGAGGATCGTTTCGGGCGGCGCCCTGCTCGTCGCCGCGGGCTTCATCGTCTTGTCCCGAGCCGATCCCCTGGGAGCGAATTGGGCGGCCAAGCTGTCGCCTTTCCTCATCCTGGGCGGCTACGGAGTCGCCGCGGCGGGCATATTCGCTCCCGAGAGCCTGGCGCCGGGAACCCCGGCCGATTCCGGTCCCGAAGCCCCTCCGGCCTCCTAGTCGGTTGCCCGCGGTAGTATAATGGACCGGTCCGCGAGCCGGACAGGAGGCCGAATGAACATCTTCAAGCTGATGGCGGTCGCGTCGGTTTTGACGGCGGCGCCGCTCTGGGCCCAGACCGCCGCGCCGTCCGCCGGGGAGACAAAAATCCGCGACGAGGCCAGGACGGAATGGAAAGCCCTCGTCCAGGAAGAGCGCAAGGAAATGCAGGCCCTGCGCGAGAAAATCCGCGCCGAGCGCAAGGCCGTACGCGAGAAGTACAGCGCCAAGAAGCAGGAGCTGCGCCGGAAGTACCGGGCCGAGCGCCAGGAGTCGCGCCGGCAGGCCAAGCCGGCCGCGGCGCCGCAGGCCGCGCCCGCGGAGCAGAAGCAGCCCTAGGACCCGCTGACTGTTGCCGCCGCCGCCGCCAGCGGCTTGAATAGGGGGATGCTCTTTAGGCTGGCGGCGGTTTGGCTTTGCTGTCTGGCGGCCGCGGGCGCCGCCGGTCCGTTCTCGGACTGGCGCAGCCAGCGGCCCGGGGCGCGCCATCTCATCACTCCGGCGGATTTGCCGCCGCCCCTGGCGACGCCTCCGGCCGTGAAACCTCCGCGTCTCGTGCGCCGTCCGCCGGGGGCCTGGCCGCGGGCGCCCGAGGGCTTCAAGGTGGAGCTTTATGCCCGTTCCGCGCGCAACCCGCGCCTGCTGCGCGTGGCTCCCAACGGGGACCTGTTCGTGGCGGAAAGCGCGCCCGGGCGGATAAGGGTTTTTCGCGGGGTCGGCCGCAAGGGCCGGGCCGCGCGCGAATCGGTTTTCGCCCGGGGCCTCGACCAGCCTTTCGGCATCGCCTTTTACCCTCCGGGCCCCGAGCCCCGGTTCGTTTATGTCGCCGAGCCGGGCGCGGTCGTGCGTTTCCCCTACCGCAACGGGGAGCTCAAGGCGAGCGCCCCGGGGCAGCGGGTGCTGGAGCTTCCCGGCGGCGGTCTGCTCGGGGGCGGCCATTGGACCCGCGACCTCGCCTTCTCTACGGACGCGGCGCGCATGTTCGTGTCGGTGGGCTCGTTCTCCAACGACGAGGACACCGATAAGAATCCCCGGGAATTCCGCCGGGCCGACATACTCGCCTGCGATCCCGAAGGCAAGGGCTTGGAGGTCTTCGCCTGGGGGTTGCGCGATCCTGTTTCCCTGGCCGTGCGTCCGGGGGGCGGCGAGCTGTGGACCTCGGTCAACGAGCGCGACGACCTGGGCGACGACCTGCCCCCCGATTTCCTCACCCGGGTCAAGGCGGGGGGGTTCTACGGCTGGCCGTGGTATTATATCGGCCCCAACCCCGATCCCCGCTACCCGGGCCGGCACATGGAGCTCAAGGACCGGGTGCTCGTCCCCGACGTCCTCGTGCAGCCCCACGCCGCCCCGCTTCAGATCGCCTTTTACGAAGGCGGCCCGTTTCCCGCGCGCTACCGCGGGGGACTTTTCGCGGCCTTGCACGGGTCCTGGAACCGTTCCCGGCCCGCGGGCTACGAAGTGATATTCGTGCCCTTCCGGGGCGCCGTCGCCGAGGGGGGCTACGAGGATTTCCTCACCTTCATCACGCCCGAGGGCTGGATCTGGGCGCGGCCCGCGGGCGTGGCCGTGGGCACGGACGGGTCCATGTACGTGTCCGACGACGGCTCGAACTCCGTGTGGCGGGTGGTCTGGGCCGGCCCTTGATGGGGCTGTAAATCCGGCAAGGCCGGGCCGGTTGTGGTATCATATCGGAGATGAGAACGCGCGCGTTGGCGGCGGGCGTCCCGTTTGTCTTCGCCTGGGCGGCGGCCGCCGCTTGGGGAATCGACGTCGCGCGGCTAGTCCGGGAGGCGGGCGCCGGCGAGGCGAGCGCCCAGGCCGAGCTTTGCGGGTATTACTATGAAAACCACGAGGGCGAGGATTTTCGCAAAGCTTTAGGATACTGCACCGCGGCCGCCGGCAGCGGGAACGCGAAGGCCATGACCGTTCTGGGCATCATGACCCGCTATGGGCAGGGAGTCCGAAAAGATGCCGCGCAGGCCATGGAGCTTTTCGGCCAGGCCGCGGAGCGCGGCGTGCCGCGCGCTAAATACGAGTTGGCGCTGATGACGCCCGATCGCGAGCAAGCCAAGCGGCTTTTCTGCGAAGCGGCCGCCGCCGGCTACAATAGCGCGAGGTCGCGTTGCGAGGGCTTGAGCGTGCCCAATCGCAGGTCCGGGAGCATGTTCCGGGACCTCAAGACTCCTGGCCAGCGCGCTCTGAACCGGCCGACCTGGGACAACGGCCTGGGCCCGCCGGAGGCCGGGGCGCCGAACCCCGCTTTTCCGCCTCCCGCTGCGCGCGAGGCTCCGGAGCCGGACGTCCTAGATATGAGGCCGTATATCCCGCCGGCTCCGGCCAGGAGCGCCGCCGTTCCGGCGGCGCCCGTGCCGGCCAAGCCCCGGCCCTTGTCGGCTCCCGGTCCGCTCGTGGTCTCGTCCCCCGCGGGCCCGGGCGCGCTGCCGCCGATGCCGTTGGTTCCCGCCGCGCTCGCCTTCCTGGGGCTGCTGCTGGCTTATTTGGCCTATATGGGCTATCGCATGTGGGTAACCGATTCGCGGGGGCGGGCCCTGCTGGACCTGCGGATGCTTTTCAACATCGAGCCCCCGGCGCACAGACAGATATCGGATTGCTACCTGACCTATTGCGCCCGGGGCGGCCAGGTGGAGGAGTTCTCTCTGGAGGAACTGCAGAACATCCTGGCCAGCCTGGATGAGTGCGGCCGGCCCTTCCCCACCCCGGGCCTGTCGCTGCCTAGGGCGCTGGAGTTGGCCGGCCGCCTGGCGCAGGCCGGCAGATCCGGCCGCGTCCAGGACGTGCTTTCGGAGCCCGTGCTGCTGGCGGCCTCCGGGAGCGAACGGGTCGGCGAGGTCCTGACCGTGCTTTCCAGTTCCGGCAATCTCGACACCTTCCTGACCCACTTCTCCAGCCCGGGACGCCCGCCGCGGTTCTACAGCGCCTATGCCGCGGGCTTGGCGCGCATGGGGAAGACGGAGGCGTCGTTCAAGATGCTCAGCGCCAAGCCCCTGGAGATATTCACCCCGGACGACCAGGCCCTGCTGCTCGAGCTGCACGTCAAGCTGGGGCATTTCGACCAGGCCGGCCTGCTGCTGGGCAAGGTCGCCGAGACCATGCCTCCGGGGGGGGCCGCCAAGAGCTTTTACGAGGAACTGAGCAAGGCCGCCGGCATGAAGGGCGGGGAGCGTCTGCGGCAGCAGCTGCGGACGCTGGCCTCGGGCAAGTCCTTCGCTGCCGCGACCGCCGCCGCCTCCGCTGCCGTCCCCGCTCCCTCTCCCGCTTCCGCTCCCGCCTCCGCCGCCGGAGCCGGGAGCGTGCTGTCCGGGAAGTACGAGCTGCGCGAGCTGATCAGCAGCGGCGGCATGGGCGAGGTTTACGAGGGCTACGACCGCATACTCGACCGGCGGGTGGCCGTCAAGCGGCTGCTGCCGGGGCTGCTCTCCGACGCCGCGATGCGCATCCAATTCATGCGCGAGGCCAAGACCGCCGCGCACCTCAGCCACCCCTACATCGTGCCCATATACGAGTGCCTGGAAAGCGGCGGCGATCTCTACCTCGTCTTCGAGTTCGTCAAGGGCGAGACCCTGGCCGCCCTCCTGGTCCGCCGCTCGCGGCTCGGGCTCAAGGAATGCCGCAGCCTGATGCACTACGTCTGCCACGCCGTGGACTACGCGCATCGCAAGCACGTCCTGCACCGGGATCTCAAGCCCGGCAACATCATGCTCGACGAGAACGGCATCGCCCGGGTCATGGATTTCGGCATCGCCATTGAGATCACGGGAACGCTCTCGGCCACCTTCGTGGACCGCCAGGGCATATGCGGCACCTTGCGCTATATGCCGCCGGAGCAGCATTACGGCAAGACCAGCCGCACCGCGGACGTCTACTCGCTGGGCGTCTGCCTCTACGAGATGGCCACCGGGTACCTGCCCTTCAACGCCGCCACCGTCCCGGACGTGATAGCCCAAAAGCACAAGGGCGACTTCCAGCCGCCCAGCTATCACGTCCCCGAGCTGCCCCGCGCGTTCGACGAACTCATGGCCAAGACCCTGGCCCCCGATCCCAAGCGCCGGATGCAGAACGCCATCGAGCTCTACGAAACCCTGGCCAAAATCTAGGTGTCAGGCTTTCCCCAACTGGGAACCGCGGGCAAGGAAAATTCGGGAAAGCCTGACACCGTCAAAAGACCCGGCACCAAAGGACCTTGAGGTATTCTCCCTCGGGGTGGTCCACGGCCACGGGATGGTCCGGTCCGGCGCCGGTCTTGCGGAAGATCTCGACCCGGCGGCGGGCGGAGCCCGCGGCCGTGCGCAGGGCCTGCTGGAAGTCCTCCCAGCTTAGCATCCCGCTGCACGAGGCGGTGACCAGGATGCCGCCTTCCTCCACGACGCCGAGGGCCAGGCGGTTGAGGTCGACGTATTTCTGCCGTCCGAGCTGGTAGCCCTCGCGCGTGGCGATCATCTTGTAGGGGTCGAGCGCCACCATCCCGAAGCTGCGCCGGTTGGCCGCCATCTGGCGCAGATATGGGAAGGCGTCGACGCAGACGCACTCCACGCGCGCGTCGTTGAGGCGGGCGTTTCGGCGCAGGAGCTCCACCGCCTCGGCGTCGAGCTCCACCGCGGTGACCTCGGCCGCCCCGCCCAGCTTGGCGGCGTAGAGCGCGAAGCCGCCGGTGTAGCTGCAGACGTCCAGGAAGCGGCGGCCCGCGGCCAGGCGCGCGGCGGCCAGGCGGTTCTCCCGCTGGTCGCAGAAGAAACCCGTCTTGTGGCCGCCCGTGAGGTCCGCCTCGAACTCGACCCCGTTTTCCCGGATGCGGACCGTGGTCCGGGGCTGGGGCGGGATGCGGAAGCCCTCCATGGACTCCGTGTGGGAACTCGCCCGGCGCACGAAGCGAGCCCCGGGGAAGCTCGCGGCCAGGCAGCGCTCCAGGCGCGCGGCCTGGCGGAACATCGCCAGGGAATAGAACTCGAGCACCAAGTGGTCGCCGTATCGGTCCACGACCAGGCCCGGCAAGCTGTCGCCGAGGTCGAAGACCACCCGGTAGGCGTCGGTGGCGGCGTCGAGCTTCAGGATGCCGCGGCGCAGTTCCACGGCCCGGCCCAGGGTCTTGGCGAAGAAAGCCTCCGCGTCGAAGGCGGAATGTTCCCGGGTGAGCAGCCGCAGCGTGACCAGGCTTTTCGGGTTGTAAAGGGCGATGCCGTAGGGCGCGCCGGCCTTGTCGTAGACCGAGACCAGGTCGCCCGGCTTGGCCCTCGGGTCCGTTTCCGCGATCATGCGCTTGTAGAGATTGGCCGTCGCGGAGGCCGAGCGCAGCTTGACCCAGGGCAAGGGTCCGGCGTGGGCGGCGGGAGGCGAGGGCTCTGGCATCGCGCCCTATTTCTTCTTGTCTTTGCCGGCCGATTTCATCGCCATGAGCCCGAAGCCGATGACCGCCCCGAGGAGGGCCGCTCCGAAAATGCCGGCGGGGCCGGCGGCGGCGCCCATGGCCAGGAGCCCCAGCGCGCCCGCGCCGAGCGAGCCGCCCGCGATCGCGTCCATGGTCCCCTCGGAGCCGAGCTCGAGCTTCCACCAGGGCTTCTTGCCCTTGGCGGCCTCGCCTTGGGGTTCGGGGACGGGCTTGATCGTCAGGGAGGGCTGCGGGCTGGGCGTCGCGAGCCCGGTCTTGCTTTCGGGCTGGGCGGCCGGCGGCGCGGGTTTCGGCGGCTCGTCCTTGAAAAAGTCCATGCAAAGATTGACGACCACGGGCGGGACCTCCGGCTGGGCTTGCGTCCGGGCTTCCTCCGCGGTCGCGGCCTGGGTCGCGCCCCTCGACTTCTCGCTCATGGCGACAAGCTGCGCGTAGGCCGTGCGGCGGTCGACGTTGGCGGGCACCAGGGAGGGGCAGAAGTAGGCGAGCAGATCCTTCTGGGTCAGGCTTTTGCCCTTGAGGAAAGAGTCGAGCTCGGGGTCCGATTTGGCCAGGTGTCCTTTGACTCTGTCCAGGATCTTCGCGGTCCACCATTTTTTGAGTTGGATGCGGGCGGGGTCGCTTTCGGGCTTCTTGAGGGTTTCGATCAAGAGCGCCTCTTCCTTGGCCTGGTCCGGGGAGCGGGCGAGCAGGAACTCGGCGAGCGCCTTTTCCACGGGGTGGGAGAAGAAATCAAGCGCGGAGCCGGCGCGGCCTTCCGGCGGTTTCGGTTTCGACGGCGGGGCCGGCGGCGCAGGCGCGGGCGTCGGCTTGGGGGGCGCGGGTTTGGCCGGCGCGGGCTTGGGCTTGGCCGGCTTGCGCGGCCGTTTGGGCTTGGGGGCGGGCTTGGCGGCGGGCCGGGCGGCATCGTTGGCTTTCGACGTCGGGGGCAGGACCCGGATGACGTTGCCCGGGGCGTCTACCTGCGCCCCGAACGAGATGGGATATTCCTTGCGGTCCACCGGGTCGATTACCCTGTGCTTGGCGAGGTCGAGCGAGAAAGCGGAGAGCTGGGTCTTTATGGTTTTGCGGGTTCTTCCCTCCGACAGCGTTTCGATCTTGCCTTGCGTAAAAAGCAAGAGGGCGGCCGTGCCCGCCCCGCCGCCGCATTCTTTTATGTGGCACCAAAGCGAATGCCGCTTGCCGGCGGCATCCTGGAATATGACGTTGCTCCAGACGCTCCAGCCTTCATCCGCGGGCGGCCAGGAGGGCAGGCTGGCGGCGGCGTGCATCGGCAGCAGGGCCAGCAACGCGGACAATGCCAATGCGGCCGGAGGTCGGGTCTTCATAGGGGCGCCTCGGACCATATTAGTATAGGCCAGTCCTTGAAAAATGCAAGGGGTCGCGCGCATGGAAATTTCGGGGAAGCCTGACACCTAATAGCGGTTGAAGGATGACATTCGCTCCAGCGGCTTGCGGGGCCGGGGGGCGGGGCTCTCGGCCGGGTAGCCCAGGCTGATCAACATCTCCACGCGCATTCCTCCAGGCACGCCGAGTTCGCGCGCCGCGGCCTTGGCGTCGAACCAGCCCAGCCAGCAGGTCCCCAGCCCGAGTTCCTCGGCCTGCAGGACGAAATGCTCGCAGGCGATGCCGATGTCGACGAGGCGGAAAACCGTGCCTTGGACCTGGTTGCCCAGCCAGGCCAGGGCGCTGCCGCGCTGAGAGACGACCGCGACCAGGACCGGCGCCGCGGCCGCGTGGCGGTTGATCGCGTAAGTGCCGGAGAAGACGGCCTCGGCCAGGCGAATCTTGGCCGCGGCGTCGTCCACGACCACGAATTTCCAGGGCTGGGCGTTGCAGGCGGAGGGCGCCAGCCGGGCGGCCTCCAGGCAGAGCCGGATTTTCTCGCGCTCCACGGGCCGGGCCGAGAAGACCCGGATGCTGCGCCTGCGGGCGGCGAGGCCCAAGAATGGTCCACACGGCATGATTGTTTATACTACCAAAACCTGCGCGGCCTTCGGGCTCGGATGTCCCCAGGTTTTTGCGTTATGCTATGCTTATGCACGGTTTCACCTGGGAGGAAGAAATGGCCGCTCATGG
>JAQUMZ010000004.1 GCA_028717865.1 Elusimicrobiota bacterium
GTCGCGCGAGGCCGAGCGCGGCGCCCGCCGATAAATGCTATTCTCTTTATTATATGGAACAGAAAACGGGACCGCTCCAAGTCGACATCGACGACGAGACCGCGCGCGGGATATACAGCAACCTCGCCTTGATCACGCACAGCGAGACGGAATTCCTGCTCGACTTCCTGTTCATGCAGCCCAACGCCCCCAAAGCCAAGGTGCTCGCCCGCGTCGTTTCCTCGGCGGTCCACGCCAAGCGCCTGCTCTGGGCGCTCAAGGACAACATCGACAAGTACGAGGCCCGGTTCGGGCCCATCGCCGCCGGCGAGGGGCCGGACCAGGCGCCGCCTCCGGCCAACCTCTACCAATAAACCGGCTCCCCGAACCAAGGAACCAACCCCAGATGCCGCCGCGAAGCCAGCCGGTCGTCGAGCTGCTTTGCGTGGGCACCGAACTCCTGAACGGCAAGCTCAACACCCACCTCCCGTTCTTCGCCGGACGCTTGCGCGGCGCCGGCCTGCGTCTGGCGCGCGAAAGCACGGTCCCGGACGATCCGCGCGCGCTGGCCGCGGCGGCGCGCGAGGCGCTCGCGCGCTGCGACGCGCTGATCGTCTGCGGCGGCCTGGGGCCGACCTTCGACGATCTCACGCGTCCGGCCCTGGCCGACGCGCTGGGCCTCGGCCTGGACTTCCGCCCCGAACTCTACGCCGGCATCCGCCGCCGCTTCGCGCGCCTGGGAGCGCGCCTGCCGGCCGAGAACCGCCGGCAGGCCTTTCTGCTGCGCGGCGCCCGGGCCCTCCCCAACCGGGAGGGGTCCGCGCCGGGCCAGCTCCTGCAGCTGCGGCGGCCGCCGCGGCCGCCGCAGCTGGTGGCGCTTCTGCCCGGCCCGCTGCACGAGCTCTCGCCCATGTTCGACGCCCACGTCCTGCCCCGCTTGCGCTCCCTTTACGGCCGCGGACGGGCCGCCGCGACATGGACCCTGCGCCTCTGCGGCCTGCCGGAATCGGCCGCGGACGAGCGGCTGCGGCCCCTGACGCGCCGCGCGAACGGCGGGCTGGACTTCACCATCCTCTTTTCCGACTACGGCCAAGTGGAGCTCAACGCCGTCGCCCTGGCTTCCAGCGCCCGCGCGGCGCGCCGGGCCATCGGCGCCGTGCGCCGGCGCGCCCTGCGCCTGGCGGGACCGTACGTCTTCGGGGAGGGCGACCAGACCCTCGCGGGCGCCGTGGGTCGGATGCTGCGCCGCCGGCGCCTGACCCTGGCCGTTGCCGAGTCGTGCACGGCCGGCTTGCTGGCCGCGCGCCTGACCGAGACGCCCGGAAGCTCGGCCTACTTCCGGGGCGGGGTGACGGCTTACCACAACGATCTCAAGCGCGGCCTGCTCGGGGTCCGCGAGCGGACCCTGTCGCGCCGCGGCGCCGTATCCCGGGACGCGGCCCTGGAGATGGCCCAAGGCGTGCGCCGCGCCGCGGGCGCGCGGCTGGGCCTGGCCGTGACCGGCGTCGCCGGGCCCGGCGGGGGCGCGCCGGGCCGGCCGGTGGGCCGGGTCTTCCTCGCCCTGGCCGGCCCCGGCGCCGGCGCCCGCGCCGAACGCTTCGACTTCCCGGGCGGCCGGCAGTGCGTGCGCCGGCGCGCCGTCGCGGCGGCGCTGCGCCTGCTTTGGGAAGCCTTGCGGCGACCAGGGGGCATTTCAAAATGAAACGAAAGGCCAAGACGCGCCGCGCCGCGCGCAAGGGCGCGCAACGCGACCTCGTCAGTTCGAGCCGGATGCTCAAGCTCGTGCTCGACAACATCCCGCAACGGGTGTTCTGGAAGGACCGCGACTCGGTCTACCTGGGCGGCAACCCGGCCTTCGCGCGAGACTGCGGCTTCTCCGATCCGGAACAGCTCATCGGCAAGACCGATTTCGAGACCATCTCGGCCCCCATGGCCGAGACCTATCGTTCCGACGACAAGCGCGTCATGGAGACCGGGCTGCCCAAGCTCGGCTACGAGGAGCCGCAGCTCGCTCCCGACGGCGGCCGCAAGTGGCTGCGCACCAACAAGCTGCCCCTGCGCGACGCCGAGGGGCGCGTCATAGGAGTGCTGGGGACCTACGAGGACATCACCGAACGCAAGCGCGCCGAGCGCGCCCTGCGCCTGATGCACTTCTCCGTGGAGCACGCCACCGACCCGGTGTGCTGGGTCGACCCCGAGGCCCGGTTCCTCTACGTCAATCCGGCCTTCTGCCGGCACGCGGGCTATTCGGGAGCCGAGCTGCTTAAGCTGGGGATCGCGGGCGTCGATCCCGACTTCTCGCGCGAGCGCTGGCAAAGCCATTGGAACGAAATTCGCCGGCAGGGCGCCCTGCGCTTCGAATCCCGCACCCGCGCCAAGGACGGCTCCCTCATCCCGGTGGACGTCACGCTCAACCACCTGGAGTTCGAGGGCGAGGAGCTGGGCTTCGCCTACGTGCGCGACATCTCCGAGCGCAAGCGCGGCGAGGTCGAACGCGCCCGCCTGTTTGAGTTCGAGAAGGGGGCCCGGGCCGAGGCCGAGGCCGCGAGCCGGGCCAAGGACGAGTTCCTGGCCATCGTGTCCCACGAGTTGCGCACCCCGATGACCGCCATCCTGGGCTGGAATTGGCTGCTGCGCTCGGGCGAGCTCGACGCCGTCGAGCGCGAGCGGGCCCTGGCCGTCATCGACCGGAACATGCAGCTGCAGAAGCAGATCATAGAGGACCTCCTCGACGTGTCCAGCCTGGCGCGCCGCCAGCTGTCCCTGCATCGCCATCCCGTCGAGCTGGCGCCGGTGTTCGACGAGGCGGCCGCCGGCATCCGGGCCGCCGGCGAGGCCAAGCGCCTGACCCTGGCCTGCCGGACCGTGCCGGGGCTCGTAGTGGACGGCGATCCCGACCGCCTGCGCCAGATTTTCTGGAACCTGCTGAGCAACGCGGTCAAATACACCCCGGAGGGGGGGCGGATCACGGCCGAATTGCGCCGGGATCAGGCCCAGGCCCTGCTCAGCGTCGAGGACACCGGACCCGGGATCTCCCCGGAATTCTTCCCGCATCTCTTCGAGCTCTTCCGCCAGCAGGAGGAATCCCTGACGCGCGAGCACCGCGGGCTGGGACTCGGCCTGGCCATCATCAAGCACCTCGTCGAACTCCACGGCGGCTCGGTGTGGGCCGATCCGCCGACGCCCGGCCGGGGCGCGCGCTTTTCCGTGGCCCTGCCCTTGTGCCCGGCTCCCGTCCCGGGGATCGCCGCCGAGGCGGCGGCCGCGGACCTGCCCATCGCCCCGCGCTTCCCCGTGCTCAAGGGCGTGCGGGTGTTCGTGGTGGAGGACGACGACGACACCCGTCAGATGCTCGTCTCGGTCCTTTCCCATTGCGGGGCCGAGGTGGAACACGCCTCCGGCGCGTCGGACGCCTTCGCCCGCCTGCCCAAGGCCTCGCCCGACGTCCTAATCTGCGACATCTCCATGCCGGGGGAGGACGGCTGCTCGCTGCTGGAGCGCATCCGGCTGCTGCCGCCCGAGACGGGAGGCCGCGTCCCGGCGGCGGCATTGACCGCCTACGCCACGGCCGAGGACAGGACCAGGATATTGCGCTCCGGCTTCGACATCCATTTGCCCAAACCGGTCGATCCCGCCGAGCTGCTGGCCGTAGTGCGGGCGCTGGCGCGCAAGCGCTGACGGTTTCCCCGAAATTTACCCGCGGCGAATCCGCGCGCTCCCCGGCGCGCCGGCCTTTTATGGAGAAAAGCAAAGAAAGCAAGGAACGTCCCCATTTTTCATTTTATTGACACTATTTACGCAAACTCATATACTTCCTTCATGATAACGAAAGAAAATCGAAACGAGACAATGAAAAAATACGGAAAGAAAGCGGGCGACAGCGGCGGCACCGAAGTCCAGATCGCCCTGCTGACCGAGCGCATCAAGCATATTTCCGACCACCTGAAGTCCAACAAAAAGGACCACGCCACGCAGGTCGGGCTGCTGCGCTTGGTGGGGCAGCGCCGGCGCCTGCTGGCCTACCTCAAAAAGAAGGACTTGCCGGCCTACGGAACCCTGGTCAAGCAGCTCGACCTGAGGAAATAAGCCCATGGAACCCATCCAGAAGATAAGCCTGCAAGCCACGGTAGGCGGAAAGACGCTAGTCCTTCAGACCGGCAGCATCGCCAAACAGGCGGGCGGCTCGGCCACCGCGCATCTCGGCGAAACCGTCACCCTTTCGGCGGCCACCGCCGCCTGGACGCCGAAGACCACCGACTTCGTTCCCCTGACCTCGGAATACCGCGAGCGGACCTACGCCGCGGGCCGCATCCCGGGGGGATTCTTCAAGCGGGAAAGCCGGCCTCGGGAAAAGGAGACCTTGACCGCCCGGCTCATCGACCGGCCCATCCGGCCGCTCTTCCCGAAGAGCTGGCGCTACGAGACCATGGTGCACACCCTGGTGCTCTCCACCGACCTGCTCAACGACTCCGACGTGGTGGCGGTCAACAGCGCCTCGGCGGCCCTGATGCTTTCCGACCTGCCCTGGAACGGCCCCGTCGCGGCGGTCCGCGTCGCCCGCATCAACGGCCAGATGGTGCTCTTCCCGACCTTCGAGGAACGCGAGTCCGCGGAGATGGAGCTCGTGGTCGCGGGCAAGAAGGGCGCCCTGCTGATGGTGGAAGGCAGCGCCCATGAGGTCCCGGAGGACGTTTTCACGCAGGCCCTGGAGACCGCCTCGGCGGCCATCGACGAGCTCTGCGAGCTGCAGCTCAAGCTCGTGGCGGCCTCCGAGGCCGCGGGCCGCAAGATCGTCAAGCGCGAGATCGTGAAGGTCGAGCGCCCCGCGGCCGTCGTCGAGCACGTCACGGCGCGCGTGCGCGACGGCATCATCGCGGCCCTGCACGCCAAGCTCAAGACCAAGGAGGAGTTTTCCGCCGCCATCGAAGCGGTTTGGGAGCCCGTGGCCAAGGAGCTGGCGGCGGTCGCCGACGCCGCCTCGCCGCTGTTCGGCGGCCAGGCCCACGTCTCGGCCATCGTCGACGACATCATGCACCGGGAAAGCCGGCGCCTGACCCTGGAGGAAAATCTGCGGCCCGACGGGCGCCGCTTCGACGAGATACGCCAGATCAGCATTCAGACCCCGGTGTTTCCCCGCACGCACGGGTCCGTGCTCTTCACGCGCGGCCAGACCCAGGCCCTGGTGACGGCGACCCTGGGCACGCCGGGCGACATGCAGATCATGGACGAGCTGGAGGGGGAATACAAGGAGCGCTTCCTGCTGCATTACAATTTCCCCGGCTTCTCGGTCGGGGAGGTCAAGCCCGAGCGCGGCCCGGGCCGGCGCGAGATCGGCCACGGCGCCCTGGCGCGCCGTTCGCTGTCCGTCCTGCTGCCCGACGCGGAACAGTTCGCCTATACCATCCGCGTGGTCTCCGAAATCCTGGAGTCCAACGGCTCATCCTCGATGGCCTCCGTCTGCGGAGGCTCCCTGGCCCTGTTCGACGCGGGCGTGCCCATGAAGGCCGCCTGCGCCGGCATCGCCATGGGCTTGGTCCTGGAGGGCGAGCGCTACGCCATCCTCACGGACATCGCCGGAGTCGAGGATCACAACGGCGACCTGGACTTCAAGGTCGCGGGCACGACCAAGGGCATCACGGGCTTCCAGATGGACATGAAGGTGGAGGGCCTCAAGCTTTCCATCCTTAAGGAAGCCCTGGAACAGGCCCGCCGCGGCCGGCTCTTCATCCTGGAAAAGATGAACGCGGCCCTGCCCCAGCCGCGCCCGGAGCTTTCTCCTTACGCCCCGCGCCTCATGCGCCTGCAGATCCCGGTCGACAAGATCGGAGCCCTCATCGGCCCGGGCGGCAAGAACATCCGGCGGCTCATCGAGACCTACGGCGTGCAGGTCGACGTCGAGGACGACGGCTCGGTCTTCATCGCCGGCGTCGATCCCGACGGCTGCGCCAAGGCGCAGGCCGAGGTCGAGGCCCTGACCCTGGAGGCCGAGGTAGGCAAGGTCTACAAGGGGCACATCGTCTCCATCAAGGAATTCGGGGCTTTCGTAGAGATATTCCCGGGCAAGGAAGGCCTGCTCCACATCTCCCAGATGGACGTCAAGCGCGTCAACCGCGTCGAGGACCTCTTCAAGGAGGGCGACGAGGTCGAGGTCAAGTGCCTGGAAATCGACAACGACGGCAAGATCCGCCTGTCGCGCAAGGCCATCCTGGCCCCGGGCAGCGAACACGAATCGCCGCGGCCGCCGCGCCGCGACGGCCCGCCCCGCGGCGACCGGCCGCACCATGGCGGAGGAGGCAGGAGGCGCTAGCCCATGGCATCCAAGGACAAGAATTCTCCCGCCGACGACATCCTGCCCAAGCTCAAGGAAGTCTACGGCTTCATGGCCGAGAACGGCCTCGACTCCATAGAGGTCGACGAGCCGGGGCTGAAGCTCCGGCTGGTGCGCCGCCGGGCGGCCCCGGCGGCGCCGGTGCCGGTGCCCATCTTCATCGCGGGCGCGTCGGGCGCGGCCGGCGCGGCGGCGCAAACGGGGCCGGCGCAGCCGCCGAGCGTGGCCGCCGAGGGCATGCCGCCGGGCGCCTTCGCCGTCAAGTCGAGCATGATGGGCATATTCTACCGGGCGCCTTCGCCTTCCTCGCCGCCGTTCGTCAAGGAGGGAGACGTCGTCAAGCCCGGCCAGGTGCTGTGCATCATCGAGGCCATGAAGGTCTTCAACGAACTCAAGGCGGAAGCCGCGGGGACGGTGATCAAGGTCCTCTCGGAGAACGGCAAGCCGGTCAAGGCCGGACAGGACGTCTTTTGGATGCAGCGGGCCTGAGGACCCGCTTCTAGGCGGATGGCCCAGTTCGTCTACCGTTACTACGCCAGAACCTCTCGCGGTTCCAAGCGCGGCCGCACGCTTCCGGCGGCCCTGCGCCGGGCGCTGGCCGCGGCGGGAGCCTGCTATCTTTCCTGGCTGATATTGTTTCCATCGCTGTCGGGCAGCCTCGGCCGCTGGATCGCCCAGCGCATCCTGCTGGCGCTGGGCCAGGCCTCGTACCTGGCCCCGATCCTCATCGGGGCGGCCGCGCTGCGCGGCGGGCGCGAGGAGCGCCGGGGCAGCGTGGTCGTCACGGGCGCGGCCTCGGCCGGCGCCCTGGCCGCGGCGGCGGCCGTCCTGGGGCTGGCCGGGCGCTGGATCGACGCTCCGGCCGCGGGCGGGGCCGCGGGGCGCGCCCTGAGCGAGAGCCTGGCCGGGGCCTTCGGGGATTTCGGGGCCTTCGTGCTTTGCGCCGCCGTCCTGCTGGCGGCGCTGCAGGCGGCTTGCGGCGTGCGCTGGTCCGTAGTGGGCGCGTGGATCGCGGGCTTGGTCGCCGAGGACGTCCGGCAATGGCGCCGGGCCCGGGAAGAGCTGCGCGGACGCGTGGAGCGCTCGTCCAAGGCCGAGGAGGCCGTGCGCGACGCCGCGCCGGCGGCGGCGCCGGTTCCGCCGCCGCCCGTGCGCGTGGTCGAGACGGTTGCCCAGCCCGCCCCGGACCGGGCCAAGCCGGCCCCGGCGCGCCGAGGCGGGGCCACGGCGAAATACCAGCCGCCGCCCCTGGAACTGCTCAAGGCGCCGGCGGCGGCCGCCGATACCGGCAAGCCCCTCGAAAGCGAGGTCAAAAGCTCGATCCTGGCGCTCGAGCAGACCTTCAAGGATTTCAAGATCGAGGCCCGGGTCTCGGGCTACGCCCCGGGACCGGTCATCACCCGCTACGAAGTCACCCCCGCGCCCGGGGTCAAGGTCGGAGTGTTCGTCGCGCTGGAAAAGGACATCGCCCGGGCCCTGAAGGCCAAGGGCATCCGCGTCATCGCGCCCATACCCGGCAAGGACGCCGTGGGCATCGAGATACCCAACGCCCGGCCGGCGCTGGTGGTCCTGCGCGAGGTCCTGGGCGCAGCCGCCATGCCGCCGGACGCGCCCGCGCTCACCTTCGCCATCGGGCTTTCCGCCTCGGGAACGCCGCTTTCGGCCGACCTGCAGAAGATGCCGCATCTGCTGGTGGCGGGGGCCACCAACTCCGGCAAATCGGTTTTCATACATTCCCTGATCCTCTCCATCCTCTGCCGCACCCGCCCCGACGAAGTCAAGTTCCTGCTCATCGATCCCAAACGCCTGGAGCTCACGTTCTACGAGGGCATTCCCCATCTCTTCGACCCCATCGTGCCCGCCGACAAGGTGACGGTCGTGACCAACCCCAAGGAGGCGGCCAATTCCCTGGCCAACCTGGTCAAGATCATGGAGAGCCGCTATCAACGCTTCCAGCTCTACGGGGTGCGCAACATCGACGGCTACAACAAGGAGGCGGACAAGCGCGGCGAACCGCGCGAATATTTCATCGTCGTGGTCATCGACGAGCTGGCCGACCTGATGCTGGTGGCGGGGGGGAAGGTCGAGGACAACATCCAGCGCCTGGCGCAGATGGCGCGCGCCGTCGGCATCCACATGGTCCTGGCCACCCAGAGGCCGTCCGTGGACGTCATCACGGGCGTCATCAAGGCCAACCTGCCCTGCCGCGTCGCCATGCAGGTCATCTCGCAGGTGGATTCCAAGGTCATACTGGACATCGGCGGCGCCGAGGCCCTGCAGGGCCGCGGCGACATGCTCTACCGCAACGCGGGGTCGCAGGTGCCGGAACGCTGCCAGGGCGCCTACGTAAGCGAGGACGAGATCAGCGCCGTCGTGGGGCACCTGCGCGGCCAGGGCAAACCCGACTATCCGGAGCTCGAGACCATGCCCAAGCCGGGGGAGGCGGATCTGGCTTCCTTCGGCGTCACCCCGCTGGAATTCTCGCAGGCCCTGAAGCTGGTGCTCGAACGTCGGCGCGTCTCGCAGGACCTGCTCAAGAGCCAGTTCGGCTCCTCCGCCCGGGCCACCAACCTCCTGAGCCTGCTGGAGGTCAAGGGCCTCATCCATAAGCCGGACGGCTCCAACCGCTGGGAGATACATTTCGACGAGATCGAAGCCTGCCTGCGCGCGGATTTCCCGCAGGTGCCGCTCGACGACGCCCGGAGGCGGGTCTCGTGAGCGCGGCCCGCGCCCTGCTGCTGGCGGCCGTCCTGGCCGCGGGCGCGCGCGCCGCGCCCGCCCCCACCGCCGCCGAGGCCATCCCCCTGCAGCCGCCGACCACGGGGCCGATCACCGTGGATTTGGTCGTGGAGCGCCTGGAGAGCCTCGACTCGCGGATGCGCTCGCTGTCGGCCGCCTTCGTCCAATCGGTGCGTTCCGAGGCCTCCGGCTCGACCCAGGTCGTCTCCGGGACCTTCGCCTACCGCAAGAAGAACCTCATGCGCATAGAGCACCTGGTCCCCGACCGGCAGACCCTGGTCTGCGACGGGACCAAGGTCTGGGTTTGGCGCCCCGCCAACGACCAGGTCGTCCGCTCCAGCCTCGAGGCCTGGAAAAAGTCCCAGCCGCTGGCCCAAGGCCTGCTCGATTTCGGCAACTACGCCCAACTGCTCAAACGCTACGACGTCTCCGTGGCGACCGTCTCGGCTCCGGATGCCCGGGGCTACCGCGAGATCGCCCTGGCGCTCTCGCCCCGGGCGCCGCAGCGCCGGGACGCCGGGACCTTCGGGCTGACCCTGCGCCTGTCCACCCGCGACTTCTTCCCGCGCGAGACCGAGCTGCGCCTCGACGGGACCAGCGCGCGCACCGTGTTCTCCGACGTGCGCTTCAATCCGCGGCAGCCCGACGATCTCTTCCGCTTCGCGCCTCCCGCCGGGGCGGACATCCTGGATTTCCCTTCCCAACGCTGACATGAACCAAACACCTTCCGCCGGCGCCGCGAAACCCGCACCCGAAACGCCCGAGGCCGCGGGCGCCCGGCTCAGGAGCGTCCGGATGGAGCGCGGCTATTCCCTGGAATCGGTCGGCCAGCACACGCGCATACCGCGAAAATTCCTGGAAGCCATGGAACAAGGCCGGTTCGACGATCTCCCCGCCCCGGTCTATGCGCGCAGCTATCTCCGGAGCTATTGCGATTACCTGGAGCTTGCCTTCGAGCCCTTGTGGCAGGCCCTCCAGCCTCCCGCGCCGGCCGCGCCCGCGGCCGCCGAGCCGAAGGCGGCCGAGGCGCCGGCCCCGGAACGGCCCGCCTTGCCGGTGTCCCCGTACCTGGAGGCGGCGGCCTCCGCCCTGGGCGCGCTGCTCCTGTCGGCCGCGCTGGCCGTGGGCCTGATCCTGCTGCTGACGCTCGGCCGCGGCCGACGGCAGCCGGCCGAGGAAACCCCGCGCCCGGAGGCCTTGGCGCCCCTGCAGTCGGCGGCGGGGCTGACCCTGGACGTGGTCTTGCGCGGCGAGACGTGGCTGAGCGTGGAGGCGGACGGCCGCACGGTTTTCGCGGGGCGGGCGCCGAAGGGGGCCCGGCAGCAATGGCGGGCGCAGCGCCGCATCGAACTGCGGGCGGCGGACCCCGACAACCTGATACTCGGCCTCAACGGAGCGCCCTGGCGCCTGCCGCGGCCGGAACCCGACGGATCCTACCGCATCGAGCTTCCGTGAACCTCGCCAACCGCATGACGATGCTGCGCATCGTCCTGGCCGTCGCCATGGTCCTGGCCTTGGCGCGCACCGCGCCGGCGAGCCATCTGCTCGCCCTGGCCCTGTACGTGGCCGCCGTCGCGACCGACTGGATCGACGGCTGGCTGGCGCGCCGCACCAACACCACCAGCGCCTTCGGCAAGATCGCCGATCCCATCGCCGACAAGATCCTGGTGCTGGGGGCGCTCATCGCCCTGCTCAAGACCCGGGAACTCGGCGTGCCCCCCATCGGCGTGTTCTTGATCCTGGCCCGGGAGTTGCTGCTCGGCGGACTGCGCACCCTGGCCGCGGCGCACGGCAAGGTCCTCGCGGCGGAACGCTGGGGCAAGTGGAAAATGGGCGTGCAAAGCGTCTCGGTCCTGGCCATGCTCCTGATCCTGGTCGGCGGCGAGCGCTGGAGCCTGCCGCTCTGGATCGAACCGCTGCCCCGGCTGCTGACCTGGCTCTGCGTCGTCGTCACCTGGCTCAGCGCGTACCTGTACTACCGCCAGACCCGGACGGTGATCGAAAACTCATGGCGCTAGCCGACGGCCGTTCTCCTTGCGGCGGCGCCGCGCGCGACGGCGGACGCGGCCTGATTCGCGGGCTCTGCGTCGCGCTTGCCACCGGACTCTATTTAAGCTATATTCCCCGGGCGGTACCGGGCCTCGGAGGCTGGAAGTGGACGCACGAGCGCCGATGGACCGGGGCCGGGCTGATCGGATCTTTGGAGGGATTGGCGCTGGCGGCGCTGCTGCCCAGGGATCCCTGGCGGCTGGCGCTGCTGCTGGCGGCGGCGATCGTCGCGGCTTGCTGGATCTGCGGGGAGGCGGAAAAAGCCCTGGGCGCGCGCGACGATTCCAGGATCATTCTCGACGAACTGGTCGGCTTCTGGACGGCGGTGGCCTTCTTGCCCGGCGGTCCGGCGTCGTGGCTGGCGGGCTTGGTTCTTTTTCGCGCCTTCGACGCCGTAAAGTTCGCGCCTATCGGCTGGCTGGAACGCCTGCCGGGCGGCGTCGGCGTGGTCGCCGATGACGTCGGGGCGGGCCTGGCGGCCAACGTGGTCTTGCGCGTCGTGCAGGCTTGGGCTCCGGGTTGGTTCTGACATGAAACGGCTCGCGGCGGCGCTGATCTTGACGCTCCTGGGCGGCTCCGCCGCCCGGGCCCAGGACGTCGCCTTCGGAACCTCGACCGCGACCGTGGTCAACGTCGCCGCCTATCTGGGCACGCGGGTTCCCAGGGACCGCGGCCCCTGGGTGCTCGGCGAGGTGCTGTTCTTCTCGGCCAACCGCCTGGTCAGCGACTACACCTGGCGCCAGGCCGTGCGGGGGACCCGCGGCGCGCTCTACACCAACGCCGACATCGAGGGCGACGTCGAGCGCCTGCTGGCGCTCAAGAAGTTCGACAAGGTCGACGCCGAGCTCTATGAGATCCCCGGCGCCCCCATCCCCCGCGAATTCGAGGGCGTGGCCGCCTCCACCTCCGAGGTGCGGCTGGTCTTCATGGTGACGGAGACGGCCACCGCCGAATCCACCACCAAGCCCAAGGCGGTGCTGGCGCCGGCGCCGCTCTCGGGGGTGGTACTGACCCCCACGGCCTGGCGCGGCGCGGGACGCTACGGCACCCCCGGCATGGGCCTCGACATCAACGCCGCCTACTACATCGGCCGGCTTTACGGCAAGAACTCCTTCGCCAACGCCCCGCGCAAGACCAACTATATCGACCGCCTCGGCGTGTGGCTGCTGACCGCCGACGGCAAGATGCAGATCCAGTCGGAAACGGCCCTGCGCCCGGCCCTGGCCGTCGGCGCCCAGGCCACGGCCCTGCTGCGCGACTCGCCGCAGCCGCAGATCCAGACCGAGACCTCGCTGACCGTAAAGGCCTCGGACAAGAACGCCAAGATCCTGACCGACGGTTATTTCGTGGCCAGCAAGAAACTGGGGCCCGCGCGCACGAGCCTGGGAGTCATGCAGGGCACCATGGGCGACCTGGTGGCCAGCCTCTCCGAGTTCCTGACCCCCGAGGCCCTGCGCTTCTACGCCTCCCGCCCGGGGCAATCCGTTAAGAGCCGCACGGTTCCCTACGCCAGCTTGATGTTTTTGCCCCGCCGCGAGTTCCCGCTGGCCGTGGAGTTCATGAAGTTCAACGGCGCCCCGCTCAACCCCTGGCTGATGAACTTCAAGATCGGCTACTTTTTGAAGCTAAACTTCGACGTGGCCCTGCTCAAGTACCAGGGCGGCTACGACGTGCTGGGCGTGCTGCAGTTCCGCTACAACTACTTCCCGCAACGTTAGCTCGGCGCCCCGACCAACTCGACTTCAAGCCGCATCTTCGAGGCGCCTTCGCGTTGCCGCCGGTCGGCGGTGAGCAAAACCTGGCAACGCGATTCCATGGCCGAGGCCAGTTGCAAGGCGTCCAAGGCGCGCAAAGGCGCCCGCTCCAGGCACGAAATCGCGCGATCGATGACCGCGGACGACAGGTCCAAAACCGTGGCCTGCTCGAGGTCCGCGGCGAGATTCTCCTTTAACTCTCGATATCGCCTCGCGGATAGATGGCCCTCGCGCCGCAAACGATTAAAACCCGACACGAGTTCCGGCACGCAGAGCACGCTCACGCATATCTCATCGGCCTGCCGGCAGCGCAGCAAGACTTGGTCGCTGCCGGCCTCGGCCACGTACCTTTTGGCCAGGGCCGAGGAATCGAGGAACAACCGCATCAACGACCCTCCTCGCGGTCGGCGAGGATCGCCTCGGTCAAGGACGATCCCGGGATGGACAACGGCTGGGCCGTTTTCCAGCGTCCGAGAAAATGCTTTCCGATCGGCGAAAGCAGCGCGACGGGTTTCCCATGCCTATAGATTTCGACCGTCTCGCCCCGCTCTACGGCGTCGAAGTATTTCTTCGCCTGGTTTCGCAATTCGCTGAAAGTCGCCGTCTTCATGTCCGGGCCTCCGCTTGGGCTTCCTATTGTCATTATAATGTACACTTTAATGGCCTGTCAAGGGGCCCGCATCCGCCTCATGGCCGGACTCGCCCGGTCCTATCTCTCGCTGCCCCGCGCGCGCAAGACCGCGAGGTAACGCCGCGCCTCGGGGTGGTTGGGGTCCAGGCGCAGGGCTTCCTGCAGCTCCAGCCCGGCGCGGGCCGGATCGCGCGACCAGAAGAGCACGGCCAGGTTGTAGTGGACCTGGGCCGAGGCGGCCAGTTCCAGGGACCGGCGGTAATAGCCCTGCGCCGCGGCGGCGGCGCCGGCCTTCTCGGCGACCACGCCCAGCTGCATGAACACGTCGGCGGCGGAGCGCCGCACCGCGGCCTTGAGATCCGGCAGTGACCGATAGCGTTCGGCCAGCTCCAGGGTCCGCTCCCCGAAGCGCCCGGCCCAGGAATAGTAGCGTCCCGCGGCGGCATAGTCGCCCTTGACGAAAAACATGTAGCCCAGGAAGTTGGCGGGTTCGGGGAAGTTCCATTGCCAGGCCCAGGCCTGCCGGAAGGCGTCCTCGGCCGCTTGCGCCGCACCCGCGGCGTAGAGATCGCGCCCGGCTTGGTAGCGGGCCTGCGCGTAGTTGCCCACGATATCCGAGGTGAAGAAGTCGGGCTGGCCCTCGTACTCGTAGCGGCCGCGCCGGGCCACGAGCGCCCAGAGCCCGTCGTTGACCGCCGGAGCTTCGTCGTTCCAGGAGTAAAGCAGCCCCCGGCCCCGCGCCGCAGCCGCCAACTCGGAGGGCACCTCGCTGTCCATCGTGGCGAAGAAGGGCGCGTCGAGCTTGGCGAGCGTCCGCCACCCCTGCGCGTCGCGCAGGGGGCCCACGTAGACGTCGCCGCGCCGCCGCCAATCGGCCTGGTACCAAGGCGAACCCGCCAGCCCCTGCGCGATCAGGCGCAGGTCCGGCCTCCAGCCCTGCACCCTCTGGTAATGCCAGAGCGTGTAGAGCTGCACGTCCTTCTTGGCGGCCAAGGTCGAGCCGGGAGGAGCGCTCAGCATGACGTTGCGGGCGTAGTCGTAGCTGAAGAGATGCCAGCGTCGGTCCATCCGGGCCGCGCGCCCACGCCAAAGCGGCACTATCGCAAGCAGGGCGCAAAGCGCCCACGCGGCGGCGCGGCCCGGCCGGAAGCGCTCGGCGGCGACGCCCACGGCCTCGGCCGCCCAGAAGGCCAGTATCAGGTCGGAAAGCAGGTAGTGGGGCTCGACGATGGCGGCCGCGTGGGGATTGGGGGGGAGGTTGGCCATGAACAGGAAAACCGGGCCGCTCCACCACCAAGCCGCCGCCTCGCCCAGCCAGCCGCGGGGACGGCGGCGCAGGGCCAGCACGCAGCCCGCCAACGCCAGGGCCAGACCGGCCGCGGAGAAATTATCCCAGAGGTGCCGCGCGTAAAACGCGAGGTTGTCCGCGAAGAGCTCGCCCTTGGCGTAATTCGTGGAGAGCAGGTCCAAGGTGCCCCCGTAGCGCGAGCGCAGCAGCGATTCCATGAAGTTGGCCAATACCGCCGGATGATTCCAATCCAGGAACGGCCGCGTCGCCGAGCGCACCGGCAGGAACAGATACACCGCCAGGCCCAGCGCCGCGAACGCGGCGCTTAAGGCCGTCCAGCGCGGGCGGCGGCCGCGGTCCGGACAAAGCCACAAGGCGGTCCCCACCACGAGCGCTACGATCGGGAAATTGGAGCCCAGCCCCACCATCAACACCGGGAAGATCAGCAGGCAGGCCCCCGCCCAATAGGCCGCGTGGCGGGCTTTCAGGCCCGAGGCCAAGGCGAGCCAGATCAGACCCGGAGCCCAAAGCAGAAGGTCCAGCCGGTTGCCTAGAAATAATCCGTAAGCCAGCGCGAAGAAAAGCCAGGTGCGCTCGTCGTAGGCCCGGCCCAGACGCCAGGCCAAACCCAGGAGCGCGAGCGCTAAAAGCGCGTTCAAGGCATACATCTCCTGCACCTGCGCCACGGACCAGAACGTGGAATTAAGGGCCAGAAGCAAAGCGGCGGCCGCGCCCGCGGCCGCGCCGAAGCGCCGGCGCGCCAGCCAGAAAGCCAGGGCCACGGCCAAGGCCGCGCCCAGAGCCGACAGAAGGCCGAGGCGATAGGCCCGGTTGCCCAGCGGAACCATGTCCGCCATATGCCCCAATTGCACGTAGAGCGGGTAGCTGGTCGGATGCGCCACGCTCAGCGTGCTCGCCGCCACGGACATCTCGCCCGCGTCGCGGTAGGGGGCCAGGGCCGGATGCAGCGTGGCCGCGTAAAGGGCGAAGGCGGCCAGGAAAACCGCGCAGAAGCTTTTCATGGGTGGCTACCGCACCCAATTATATGATGTTTGCCAAGCCCGCCGAGGACCGGCGGCTTCAGGCTACGGCATGCGGGCCGCCGCCGTTCAACCATTCGCGATGCGCAGCATCGCGAATCCAGACGGCCCCCCGCGGGGGCCGTCTGTTCCGTCGGGGGACGAACGCCGTTGGCCACCCCGACGGAACCGCCGCCCCCCTCATATGGGGGCGGCGGTTGCGCTCGACTGGACGGCGTCGAGCGCTTGTTTTGCGCGGTCGCTGCGCTCCCGCGCTTGGATTACGGCATGCGGGCAAGCATCGCGAATCCGAACGTCCCCCCGCGCGGGGGACGTTCGCGCCGTTGGGGGACGATTCAGGGCTTGCCGGAGGGTACGAGGCGGCGCAGCAGGTCCAGCAGGAACCGCCCGATCGTCAGGCCCGACGCCCAGACCACGTCCGCGAAGCCCCAGGCCGCCAAGACCGCGAATAGCCCGGTCAGCCAGGGGTTGGCCACGGCCAGGGCCAGGCCGGTCATGAGCGCCTGCAGCACGTAGCCGCGCGCCATGCGCGGCGCCGCGCCCGCCGAGGATTTTTCGGGGTCGTAAACCGCGGCGAAGACGGCGCTGAGCGCGCCGGTCGCGGTCATGGCGGTGACCGCCGCCCAGTAAAGCAGGCCGACCTCGGGCACGAGCTTCTGCGCGAGGCTCAAGCCCATGGCCGCCGCCGCGGCCGGGAACACCGCCATGATCCGGTCCGCGGCGGAGGTGGCGGGATCGGAGAATTTACCCTGGAAGGCGCCCTGCCCCAAGGCCGCGGTGGCCAGGGCGGAGGGCAAGGGGCTCACCGCGCCGCGCACGCCGAGGAAGAGCAAGGACGAGATGTCCAGGCAGGCGTAGACCCCGGCGCCCGCCAAAATGCCGTAGCGCAGGACCGAACCCAGCACCTCGCCGGTGCTCGGGGCCGCGCCGTCGTTGCGCCGGGCGGCCGCGGCGCCGTAGATCGCCCCCACGACGGCCGCGATTATGCTGGCGCCCGGGTTCAGCCAAGCCAGCACCGTCGCGGCGGAAAGCGCTTCCGCGGCCGCGACCCCGCCCGCCGCCAGGGCCGCTCCCGGCAGCGCAACCATCAACACCGCGGCCGCCGCGACCAGGAAAATCTTCCCGGCCGGCGCGGAGCGCAAGGCGTCCGGCCGCGGGGAGGGGACCTCGGCCCCGGCCTCGGCGCGAACTTGCGACCGGGACGGCCCCAGCCGCGTCGCACCGATTTCCGGCGATCCTATCGCAGGCTCCCACGCCTCATCGGCGGGCCGGAGGCCGGTCTGCCCTCCATCCATGATACCGCCCATGCGCCGGGCGGAGGCTTCCCGGTCTTGCCGAATAACGGAATCCGCCGCGACGCCGTCGACCAGGGCGGCCATGGCCGCCGGCGCGTCCGCCGCGACGGGCCCCTCGGCCAGGGCGGCGACCGAGGGATTGGCAAGGACGCCGCCCAGCGCGGGGACCAGTTCGGCCCGCAGCTTTACGGATGCGCTGGCCGGGAGGGTCCGCGTCAAAGCGCCGGCGGGGAGGAACGCAATGCCCCGGATCGCAGTCGCGGCGGGAACGGCGGGCCGTCCCGCGACGACCCGGGCCGCGGCGGCGTAGGCGGGCAAACCGGGGGCCAGCAGTAAAATCGCCGCGGCCAGCGCGCCGCGCAGAACGACCGGGACCAAGCGGGACGAGTTCATTCCAAGTGAATGATACCTTGAAACCGAGCCGGGAGAGATGCGCCCAAAGGACCCCGAGCCGGGAGGCAGAAGGCCTAGCCTGGCGAGGGGCCAAAGGCTCAGTTCAAGGCAAGCCCCGCCAACGCCGCCAGACCCACTCGCCCAACAGAAGAGCCAGCAGGAGGGCCAGCCACCAGGGGCGGTCCCAGGGCCGGGTCCGGCGCAAAACCTGCGCTTGGACCCGGACGGGGGAAAGCTTGGCCAGGGCTTCCGCCACGTCCAGGGCGTCCAGTTCGCGGAACTCCCCGCCCGCCGCCTGGGCCGTGCGCAGCAGCCAGCGGCGGTCCATGGGCGCCTCGGGCAGGGACTTGGCCCAATCGAAACGCACCTCGTCCTCGCCGAGCGGCTTGCCCCGGTAGCGGGCCACGGCCTTGAGCCGGTGCCGGCCCGGGGCCAGTCCGGTCAGTTCCAGCTCGTAGCGGCCCGGCCCGGCCGGCAAGGCCGCGGCCTCGCGGACCGCGCCCGAGGGCTGGGTCCAAAGGACGCGCAGCGAGGTCAGCTCCCGGGCCGCGGGCCGGAAGCTCTCGTCGAACACGCGCAGGCGCAGCGCGGCGGGTTCGCGGGGGGGAAGCTGGTCGGGCAGGGGGCTGAACTTGACCTTGGAAAGCTCCAGGCTGCCCGTGAGATACTGGACGGCCCGGGTCCAAAACCGGCCGTAGAAGCTGCCGGCGCGCCAGTCCAGCGCGGCGCCCAAACGCCAGCGCCAGGTCGAGTCCGAGCTGACCAGCATGACCTTGCCCCGGCCGTACTCCCGGACCGCGAAGATGGGCAGGGGCTCGCCGGAATCCGCGCGCGCCTCGGGATGCACGGCCAGCACCGAAGCGCCCGGGCGCACCGAGGCGAAGCGCGCGTAGCCGTCGAGCTCGGGCAAGGCCCCCCAAGCCAAGCGCGACTCCTCGGGCGTGTCGTAGAGCTGGACCAGGGGGTGGGAGGGCGCCGCGGGCTTGGCCCGGAAGGGTCCGGGCACGAAGTCCGGCTGCCGGTTCGACAAGGCCACGGGCAGGATGTCCTCCAGGGGGGAGCCCCGGTAGCCGCCCTGGCCGAAGGCGTTCTCGCCTCCGATGACCAGCAGGGCCCCGCCGGCGGAGACGAAACTCTTGAGCGCGGCCAGGTAGGAAGCCGGCAGGCGGAACCGCGCCGCGGAGAAGTTCTCCAGTATGAAGAGGTCGAACTGGGCCAGGGTCCGGACGAATATCTCCTCGGCGGGAAAGGGGATGAGGGAAAGCTCCGCGTCGGAAACCGTCGCCAGGTTCTCGGGGTTGCGCAGTATGACGAAAGAGACCAGTTCGTGGTTGGGTTCGGATTTCAGGAACTCGCGCAGGTTCGCGTACTCGGCGCTGGGCCGTCCGGAAAGATACATTATCCGGTACTTCTGCCGGATCACCTCGATCCGGAATTCCTTGGCCGCCAGCAAGGCTTCGCCCGCCCGCGCCTCCAGGCGGAAGCGCTGCGCGCCCAGCGATTCCGCCTCGGCCGTGAAGGTGGCGCGCAGCGTCTCGAAGTCCGACGCGACGGACAGCGCGACGCGGTCCGCCCGCGCCCAGCCGCCGGAGGGGTCGGCGCGCCGCTTGAGCAGCCGCAGTTCCAAGGCCTTGCCGGCCAGGGCGCTGGCCTCCAGCGCGGTTTCCACGGTCAGACGCCCGTGGAGAAAGGCGAAATCGGGAGCGCGCAGATCCGAGAAGAAGGCGCCCTGGCCCCGCCGGGAAGGCCCCACGCCCAGGACGTCGACCGGAAGACCCAGTTCGGCCAGGGCCGCGCCCAGTTCGCCGTCCGGCTCGGCGTTGCCGTCGCTGAGCAGCCAGGCTCGCTCCGGCGGCTGGGAGAGCTCGCCTTCCGCGCGCGCCAAGCTCCGCCCGCCGGCCGCGTCGGCCACGTCCCCCAGGGCCGCGGCGGCGTCGAAGCCCGCGGCCGACGTTTCCAGCCCGTCGAGCGCCTCCCAGGACGCCAGCGCGCGACCGCGGTCGGAAAGGGCGTAAATATGGACGTCGCAGCGGGCCTCCAGGGCCCGGCGGTGCTTTTTAAGCCAGGCTACGGCCGCGCCCAGGCGGCTCAACCCCGGCCGGCCGGAGCCGGCGGCCATGGCGTGACCGGCGTCCACGAGGACAAGCAGGCCGGGCTTGGACCGCCGGGCGGCGTTGAAAGCCACGGTCGGCCGCAGGGCCGCCAGGGCCAGAAGCAGCGCGGCCGCGGCACGCAGGCCCAACAGCCAGCCTCGCGCCGGCGCGCGCCGCCAATGCCACGCCAGGGCGGCGGCCGCCGCCGCGGCCGCCGCCGCGCCCGCCAGAGCCGGGCTCCATTCCCAGGACAAGCTCACGGCAGCCCCGAACGCAGCTTCTGCAGCAGATACGGCTGGTGCACGGCGTCGGCCTTGTAGCTTCCGGTCAGCGCGTACATGATGACGTTGATGGCTAGCTTGCGCGCCTCGTGGCACTGCGCCTCCCCGCCGGGCAGGCAGGGCAGCAGGGGGCGGCCCAGGGCGTCCTTGACCCAGGGCCCCAGCAGATCGTTGCGGGAATATATCAGGGGAGTGCGGCCGCCCCAGGAGACGCCCTCGAGGGTCCCGCGCACCAGCACCCGTCCGGCGGGCGCGCGCAGCAGGAAAAAGGTCCGGTAGACCACGTGGTCCGCGTCGAGCGGTTCGAGCGCCGCGTCGGGCAGCAGCTGCGCCGCCGCGCAGCGCACCCAGCGGTCGAAGGGGCTGACCGCGCCGCCCGAGACGTCCTCGATCCAGATCGTGCCGCCCGCGGCCAGATAGGCCCCCAGGCGCCGGGCGGTTTCGGCGTCGAGCGGCGGGGGGGCCTGGCGCCCGGCCAGGATGACCAGAGGCGAGCGCAGCAGCGCCGGGTCGTCGGCGGCGATGGCCCGCCGCCGCGGCTCGACCAGGACGCTGGTCGCCGCGGCCAGATAGGAAACCGCCTCGGCCGGGGCCGTAGGATAAGGATCCCAATCCGGCCCGAGCTTGAGCTGGGTCCAGACGAAGCGGTCGCCCTCCTGCGCGGCCGCGGGGCCGGCCAGCAGCAGGCCCAGCAGCAGCGTCGCCGCCGCGCGCGGCGCCGCCAGGACCATCTCGACGAGGAGCAAGGCCGCCGCCGCGAGCAGCGCGGCGCCGCGCGCGTCGCGCCCGCTGACGCGCAGCCAGAACTCCTCGCGCAGGCTCTCGGGACGCAGGCGCGGCCAGGCCGCGGCCGGAGCCGGGTCGCTCTCGCCGGTCGAGCGGTCCAGGTTGACCGCGTACACGCGCCCGGCCGCGCCGTCATCCATGACGTAGAGCCCGGGCCGGTCGGCCAGGTCGTAGCGCGCCCGGCGATCCTTGACCCACAGCCGGGTAAGCCTGCCGTCGGGCGCGCGCACGCTGACCATGGCCGGGGCCGCCTCCCGGGCGCTCCAAACGCGCGTCAGGGGCTCTCCTACGACGGCGGAGAAGGACTCGGCCCGCTCGGGCGGGGGCAGGCTCAGCGCCGCGGCGGCCGAGACCAGGGCCGCGTAGACCGGCTTGACCGGAAGGTTCCCGGAAACAGCGTCCAGCGGCGCCCCGAATACGACGACGCGGCCCTCGCCGTGCGCGGCCCCGACCAGCAGCGGCTCCCCGGAGCCGTCCCTCAGCCAGGTCTCGGCGCCGGGCCGGGGCGACAGTCTCAGGCAGCGCCGCAGCGCCGCCTGGTCGAGCTCGAAGCCGCTCCAGCCCGCGAAGGGCCCGCTCGCCGCGGCCACGCGCAGCCCCCGCGCCGCCGCCCCGCCCGCGTCGTCCACCTCCGCCGGCAGCCAGTCCGCGAGCGCGGCCAGGGCCGCGCCGGACTGCCTGCCGGGCAAAATCCACAGCCCGCCGCCTGCGCGCACGAAGCTCTCCAGGGCGGCCGCCGAAACGGCCGGGACCGTCCTGAAATCGGCGAGCACCGCGGCGTCGAAGCCGGACAGGCCCAACTCGCCCGAGCGCAGGCGCTCCAGGCTCGCGAACTCGGCGTCCCACTCCAAAAGCCGGCCCTTGGCGCCCCCGAAGAGCTCCTTCAGGAAATAACCCGCCTCGGGGGCCTTCAAGAAGGCCGGATTGCCGTAGAGCACGACCAGGCGCCGGCGCCGCGGATGCGCGAACGAGAAGAACCAGGAGTCGTCGGCGGCCAGGGCGTCGGGCCGCAGTTCCACGCGCCCCGACCACTCCGGACGGGACCCCTCGGCGGCGGCGGGCAAGGCGAGTTCTATCGGAGGCGCTTCCCCGGCCCGCAAGGCGACGGCCGTCGCGGCCAGGTGCGACCCGCCCCGCCAGAGATCCAGGGACGACTCCCTGCCGGCCGCGGCCCACAGGCGCACGCGCAGACAGGGCCGCTCCGGAGAGCTGCCGCGGGCGGCCGACGCCGAAAGCGCCGCGGCGTTGAAGGGCGCCGCGGGCCAGTCCAAGGCCAGCACCGGAATATCGGCGGCCGCCCCGGGGCGCAGCCCGTGCGCCGCCCCGTCGCTGAGCAGCAGCACGGCGCGCTTGCGCCCGGGGGAGCTGCGCGCGAGAAGTTCGCGCGCGGGGCGCAGCGCCGCCGCGAAATCCGTGGTCCGCCGGCCCGGTTCGCCGCGCTCCAGCAATTGCCGGCACGCCCCGGCGTCGGTCCAGGCCAGCCGGCCGTCGGGGGTCTCCAGCCGGTCGGAGAAGGCCGCGCAGGCGACCCGGTCCGACGGCCGCAGGCTGCGCAGAAGCTCCGCGCCGGCCGCGCGCGCCGCGGCCGAACGCGTGCGCCCCTGCTCCACCGCGCCCATGGAGT
>JAQUMZ010000005.1 GCA_028717865.1 Elusimicrobiota bacterium
TCGACGATCCGCGCCATGCCGGTGACGATAGGATGGAGAACCAATGAACGACAACCAACGCCCGAAGAAATCGGACTTCCTGAAAGAACCCATCGAGCACATCGACATCACCAAGCACGACACCCGCGCGCTGGTGGACGCCATGGCCAAGATGTCGTTCTCCGCGCGCGACCTGGCGCGCGCCAGCGCCATCTACGACCGAATGCTCGCCGACAAGGACTGCGACGTCATCCTCTGCCTCGCCGGCTCGCTCTTCTCCGCGGGCCTCAAGCGCGTCGTCTACGACCTGGTCAGCAACAACATGGTCGACATCATCGTATCCACCGGCGCCAACATCGTCGACCAGGACTTCTTCGAGTCCCTGGGCTTCAAGCACTACAAGGGCACCAAGTGGGTCGACGACCACGCCTGCCGGGCGGCCCGCGTCGACCGCATCTACGACACCTTCATCTGCGAAGACCAGCTCGGGGTCTCCGACGACACGATCTCCCGCATCGCGGACTCGCTCAAGCCCCAGCCCTATTCCTCCCGCGAGATCATAGAAGAGCTGGGCAAGTACCTGGTCAAGAACTGCAAGTGCAAGGACTCCATCACCCTGGCCGCCTACAAGAAACGGGTGCCCATCTTCGTGCCCGCCTTCTCCGACTGCTCGGCCGGCTTCGGGTTCCTGCACCACCAATGGCACAATCCCGACTCGCACGCCTCCATCGATTCGGCCCGCGATTTCCGCGAGCTGGTGCGCCTCAAGCTGCAGGCCAAGGACACCGGCCTGATCATGATCGGCGGCGGCGTGCCCAAGAACTTCGCCCAGGACATCACCGTGGGCCTGGAGATGCTCGGCTACGAGGGCCGCATGCACAAATACGCCGTCCAGATCACCGTAGCCGACGAGCGCGACGGCGCCCTCTCCGGCTCCACCCTGCGCGAGGCCTGCTCGTGGGGCAAGGTGGACACCGTTCACGAGCAGATGGTCTTCTGCGAGGCCACCATCGCCTTCCCGCTGCTGGCCGGCTACGCCTACCACAAGGGCAGCTGGCGCGGCCGCAAGGCGCGCAAGTACAACGACCTGCTCAACGACGCCACGGCGCCCGTTCCCACCGCCTCCCGATAAGTCCGCGAAAATCCCCCCGCCGCGTTGGACGGGGGGATTTTCACGCCCGCCGGCCGGACCCCGGATTTTTATAGAATGTGCCATGTTCAAACCACCCCCCCTCCCTATCCGGCGGCTGCGGGCGGCCGGTCCGGTCGTCCGGAATCAATTCATGGGGGTCCGGGCGCCGCTGAAGGACGCGCGCTTCGTGGTTCTCCCCCTCCCCTACGAGCGCACGACCTCGTACAAGACCGGCACGGGCCGGGGGCCGCAGGCGCTGCTCGAAGGCTCCCTGGGCGTCGAGCTCTTCGACGAGGAACTCCGCCGCCAGACCTATCTGGACGGCTTGCATACGCTGCGCCCCCCGCGCCTGGACGGACCGGTCGAGGACTGTTTCTCCCGCGTGGAAGCGGCGGTCGAACGCATCATCGGAATGCCCGGCAAGGTGCTTTTCTGCGTCGGCGGCGAACACTCCCTCTCCCAGGCCACGATTCCCCCCTTCGCGCGCCGCTATCCCGGCCTTGGCGTGCTCCATTTCGACGCGCACGCGGATCTGCGGGACGAATACGAAGGCTCCCGACGCAACCACGCCTGCGCGCTGTACCCGATATCCCGCTCCAACCGGATCGTGCAGATCGGCATTCGCTCGGTGGCCGAGGAAGAAGCCCACCTCCTCGACCGGGATCGGGTCAAAAGTTTTCTTTGGCACTCCCACCGGGATATGCGGCGCCTGATACCGAAAATCTTGCGTCTCTTGCCCGCCCGCGTCTACCTATCGATAGATTTGGACGGTTTCGATCCCGCCGTTATGCCGGGCGCCGGCACCCCCCAGCCCGGCGGCTTCCTGTGGCATGAAGCTTTGGATGTTTTTCGCGCCGTCATAGCCGCGAAGACCGTCGTGGGGGTGGACATCATGGAACTTTGCCCCCTCAAGGACACGGTCATCGCCGAACTAACCGCCGCCAAGCTCATGTATCGTCTAATGGGCTATCTCGCCGCCAAACACATCAAATAACACCAAACGACATTTTTTACCATCAAACAACGTTTGATAGTAAAATATAACGTTGGGCGGCGCCTGGCGCGTTCCGTGTTCACACGTGAAAACTCCGCCCGTCCCAACGCATTGATTCCCCAGTGGATAGAATGCTATAAAATCCACGCCGCCGGTAAACGGAGAAGAAATGGCAGAAATAATAGCTATCGCCAATCAGAAGGGGGGGGTGGGGAAAACCACGACCGCGATCAACCTCGCCTCGGCCCTGGCGCTTCTTAACCAAGAGACTCTTCTCATCGACGTCGACCCGCAAGGCAACGCCACATCCGGGCTGGGATTCGACAAAAAAACTTTTTCTCCAAGCGTCTACAACGTCATAGTAGAATTGCTGCCCCTGGAAAAAACCATCAAAGACACGGTCATACCCGCGCTGCACGTCTGCGGCGCCGGCTCCGAGTTGATAGGCGCGGAGGTAGAACTCGTTCCCGCCCTGGCCCGCGAGAGCAGGCTAAAAGGCGCGATCTCGGCGGTAAAAGACAAGTTCAAATACGTCATCATAGATTGTCCGCCATCCCTGGGCCTGCTCACCATAAACGCCCTAAACTCGGCTCACAAGGTGATCATTCCAATACAAGGCGAGTACTACGCCATGGAGGGTTTGGCTCATTTTCTGGAAACCGTTACGCATATCAAAGCGGCGATAAATCCAGGCCTGGAGATCGAGGGGGGGGTTTTGACCATGTTCGACTCCCGCATGGTTCTATCCAACCAAGTCAAACAAGAAGTCGATAAATATTTCGGCTCCTCGTTGTTCAAGACGGTAATACCCAGAAACGTCCGTCTGGCCGAAGCCCCGGGGTTCGGTCAATGTATTTTTCAATACGACCCCAACTCCAGAGGCGCCGAGGCCTACGCGGACTTCGCCAGGGAACTGCTCTCTCGAAGAGGCAGCGGAGAAAAATCGAGCGCGGGACAAAAACCCGCCGCGGAGACCAAATCATGAGAAAAGCGCTAGGCAAAGGGCTCGCGGCCTTGATACCGGCCGCTGATTCACGGCCGCCAGAAACCGCAACGAAATCAAAAAGTGCCAACCCGGTCAAAGTCCCCATCGGCAAGATCCGGGCGAACAGATTCCAGCCCAGGAAGCATTTCGACCAAGAGAAACTGGCCGAACTGGCCGCGTCGATACGCGAGCACGGGCTCGCCCAACCGATCATCGTGTCGAGCGACGGCGACAGCGGCGCATACGAACTCATCGCCGGAGAAAGAAGGCTGCGCGCCTGCGAACTGGCCGGTCTCAACGAGGTCGAGGTCGTCGTTCGCCATGCCGACAACGACAGACAGCGGCTCGCATTATCCTTGATTGAAAACATCCAGCGCGAAGATCTCAACGCGATAGAAGAGGCCCTGGGCTACCTGCGCTTGATAAAAGAGTTCCACATAAGCCAGACCGAACTGACGCAGGTAATCGGAAAGTCAAAGTCGGCCATCTCAAACACCCTGCGCCTATTGTCGCTTCCCGAGAACATGCAGAAGGCGATCCAATTCGGACAGATCACCGAGGGCCATGCCCGCGCGATACTCATGATCGACTCCGCCGCGAAACAGCAGGAACTTTTCGACAAGGTGCTCTCGGAAAAATTGTCGGTCCGAGATACCGAGGACATAGCCCGGTCCCTGCTGTCGCCCTCGCGCGTGAGCAAGAAGATTTCTAAAACAAAGCCGCCAAAGCCGGCCGATGTCACGGCTATCGAAAACAAATTACAGCATGCCATCGGTACCAAGGTCGATATCAAGACTAAAAATGACCCGACGAAAGGAAGCATAACCATTCACTTCTATTCCGTGTCTGATTTTGACAGAATAGTAAATTTACTTGGTAATTAAATGATAATTACACATATTCTAGCAGCCATGCTCGCTACTTTTGGGTATAGTCTGGATGGACCCCCAATCCCTTCTACCAGCACCATTATGCCGGCTTTTGTTTCGCTCCTGCCGAACATAAACGACTTCACCCGATTCGCCGACGGAGGGGACGATTCCAATTGGTACATCGGGTTCAACAACGCCTGGATAGTCAAGCTCCCGTCCGCTCCGGACGGCAGCTTCGCGAGAGCCTTCATCGGAGCCAAAATCGGCAGGGCGAAAACAAAGCCCAATGCCAACAAACCGTGGCTGCGCGAACGTCTGGACGGCAAGATTTACATCGCTATTTCCCAAACTCCCTCTTTTTCCGCCCAACAAAGCTTCTTCCTCGTCCAGACCGGCGATCTCCCTCTCGAACCCGACCCTCAAGCCACCCTGACCGGCATCGGCGCCGCGAGTTGGTTCTGGGCCGAGGTCCCGCTGTCCCTGGTCAGCTTCACGACCCCCAACTACCTCATCGTGTATTCGCCCACCGACACCTTCGTCAAGGCGGCCAACGCGCCGATCCTCGCCGGGGCCACCGACGACAGCGGCGACAGCGAGCCCCGCGCGTGGAACAACCACTCGATCTCCGGGGTCCCGCCCCGCAATCCCGACAGCGCCCTGGAAACTCCCTTGTCCACGCTCTCCCCGGCGATCGCCATCAAGCTCTCGCCTCCCAACTCCAGCGAGATAAGCATATCCGAATTCGCGCTCTCACGGGTCGGCCAGAAGTGCGTGGCCTCGTTCTCGGCGTGGGGGGAGAACATCGTCGAGGGCTGGGTCGAGCGATCTCGCGACGGCCTCGACTGGGAACGAATCGTCCGTCCCCGCCAAACCCAGCCCTTCATCTTCACCCTGCGCAACGACCGCTGCCCGCCGCCCGGGGAATTCATCCGCGGCGCGGTGCGGGACCTGCTCGGCACCGTGGCCGCCGGGGAAGCCAGGCAGGTCCCGTGAGCGGCCCTCGCCTGGCCGTCGTAGGAGCCACCGGCATCGTCGGCCGCGAGCTGGTGGCGCTCCTGGAAAAGCGCCGCTTCCCCGCGTCATCCTTGTCGGTCTTTTCCTCGGGCCGGACCCGCACCGGCGTGCGCTTCCGCGGCCGCCGCCTGCGCGCCGCCTCCGCGGACATGCGCCGCCTGGCCGAATGCGATCTGGTCTTTCTCGCCAGCTCCGAAACCGTCGCCCGCCGGCTGGGCCCGGCCCTCGCCCGCCGCGGCGTCTGGGTCATCGACGACAGCTCGGAATTCCGCCTGGATCCCGAGGTCCCGCTCGTCATTCCCGAGATCAACGCCGGGGCCCTTTCGCCGCGCCGGCGGCTCATCGCCGGGCCAAATTGCACCATGACCGGCTTGGCCGTGGCCGCCTGGCCGCTCCATCGCCGAAGCGCGGTCCGCGAAATCAGGATCGCCTCCTACCAGGCGGTCTCCGGGGCCGGCCGCTCGGCTCTTTCGGAATATTTCCAGCAATCCGAGCGTCGCGGCGGCTTCGCCGCCGACGGCAGGGCCCCCCTGCCCCGCAGACATCCCGCGCGGACCCTGCCTAGACCCATCGCGGGCAACGTGTTTCCTCAAGTCGGCGGATTCGACGCCCAGGGTCATACCGGCGAGGAATCCAAGATCGCCTCCGAACTGCGCAAGATCTGGGGCGCGCCCCGCCTGCGGGTCAGCGCGACCGCGGTCCGGGTCCCCGTGGTGCGGGGGCACAGCCTGGCCGCCTGGCTGCGCTTCGCCGGCCCCTTTCCGGCCGCCCGCGCCCGCCGCCTGCTGGCCGCCGCGCCCGGCGTCAAGTTGCGCCGGACCGGAGACTACCCCTCACCGGCCGACTGCGCCGGGACCTGGCCGGTCCACGTGGGCCGCGTGCGGGCCGGCGTCGACGCACGGGAGCTCGCGCTCTGGATAGTCAGCGACAATCTGCTCAAGGGCGCGGCCCTGAATTCGGTCCAGATCGCGGAGCGCCTGCTTTCCCTCGGCTGGCTGAACCAGACCTGACCCGCCGTCTCCCCACGGGCCTGATTATCCTGAAAACGGCAGTTGGCTGGCGTCCATCTACGGAAGCGGCGGAATGATTCCGTTCCGTCTTTTTATGCCCGCAAGAGGACCCGGAGCCGGCCACCTCCACCACCCCGACGGCTCCGGCTCGCCCCTGCTATGGGCGAGCCGGTTGCGCGGCCGCTTCGCTCCCGCGCTTGTCTTGCTGCGCTCAAGCGCCGACTTAACGGCGGTTACCAACTGGCCGAAGCCGTTAGCGGGGTTCGCGCCCGACCGCAGGGAGGGTGCGAACCCCGGCGCCGCCACTCCGGGCGGCGCCGTTCCGTTGGTGCGCCCAGCGGGCTAGGCCAACCATTCCTTGCGCGCTGGCTTCGCCGCGCTGGAGCGGCGAGTTCCGGCTCCAATTGAACACGGACGGCGGCGCCAACACAAATACAGGGGGGGCAAGGAATCTCTCTATTTTCATCGTACGATTATGGGATGGGTGACGTTGCCGTTGGTGACATGACGGCCCTCTCGTTGACCTTGACGACCATCCCCGGCCAGCAGAAGAGAGTCCACGCGCGGTGGGAATCGACTTGCGCCAATTCCGGAGCGAGGGTCGGCAATTACGCGACGCGGCGCTACGGCGGAGGCAAGTACGTGGGGGCCTCGGACATGTCCAGCGTCTACTTCTACCCCAGCGCCGGAACCATGACCGGCTGGTGGTTCCTCCGAAACAATTATCAGTAACACCCTTCTCGGCTTACAAAGTATCCTTGTACGGCCAAGCCGTCTACCCGCGGGCGGCTACGTCCCGGCCGCGTTGGCGTCTTTCCCGGGCCTTGATCGTCTTCCAGTTCGCCAGGACCGCGCCCGCGCTGGATAGTTTTCTGCCCCCGAAAACATGGGGGTGCCGGCGCACGAGCTTGCGGTATTGGCTCCGCGCGACGTCCTGAATGTCGAAGCGGCCCCGCTCGCTCTCGATCTGGGCGTGCAAAAGAACCTGCAAGAGCACGTCGCCCAACTCGTCCTCTATCTCGTGCCAGGCGCCCCGGCGCAGGGCCGCCGCGAGCTCCCTGCTCTCCGCGCGCAGGAACCGGATCAAGGACAGATGCGTCTGCGCGCGGTCCCAGGGGCAGCCCCTCGGGGAGCGCAGGCGGGCCACGAGCGCCGCCAGGCGGTCGAAAGGCGACGGGCAACGGCGACGTCCAACCCCGACGGCACGACCAACCCTGACGACACGACCAACCTCGACGGAATGTCCGGCCCCCCTCGTATGGGGGCCGGCCAGACTCGGCGCGCTTCGCGCGCCGAGTTCACTTCTTACCCGCATCATGCGGCTTTCGGCTCTATGGAGTCCGCCCCGAAGAACGGGCGCAGGGCCTTGGGGATGTCCAGGCCGCCGTCCGAACGCTGGTAGTTCTCCAGGATCGCGGCGAAGAGCCTGCCCGCGGCCACTCCGGAGCCGTTGAGGGTGTGCGCGAGCTCGACCGACTTGTCCGCGCGGCGCAGGCGGGCGTTCATGCGCCGAGCCTGGAAATCCCAGCAGTCCGAGCAGGAGGAAATCTCCCGGTAACGCCCCTCGGCCGCCAGCCAGACCTCCAGGTCGTAGGTCTTGCAGGCGGCGAAGCCCAGGTCGGCGGTGCAAAGCTCGATGACGCGGTAGGGGAGTTCCAACCGCTTGAGTACCGCCTCGGCGTGGCCGGTCAAAGACTCCAGGGCCGCCAGGGAATCCTCCGGCCGGGCCACCCAGACCAGCTCCACCTTGTCGAATTGATGGTTGCGTATGAGTCCACGCACGTCCTTGCCGTAGGACCCCGCCTCCTGCCTAAAGCATGGGGTATAAGCCGTCAGCTTCAAGGGCAGGTCTTTCTCGGACAGGATCTGGCCGCGCACCATGTTGGTCAGCGGCACCTCGGCCGTGGGGATCAGATACAACGTCTCGGTCTCGCCGCCCTCGGTCGCCGCGATCTTGTACAGGTCGGCCTCGAACTTGGGCAGCTGCCCCGTCCCTTCCAAAATCTCGGGCCGCACCAGCGCCGGCACCCACATCTCCTCGTAGCCGTGCTCCCGCACGTGCAAATCGAGCTGGAAACCGATGATGGCCCGCATCAGCCGGGCGCCGGCGCCCCGCCAGAGCGAGAAGCGCGAGCCCGAAAGCCGGGTTGCCGCGGCGGAGTCGAGCAGGCCGAGCTTCTCGCCGAAAGTCTGGTGGTCCAACGGCTCGAAGTCCCGCTTCGCCGGTTCCGGACCCCGGCGCACGACCGGGTTGTCGGCCTCGCTCTTGCCCACGGGCGCCGAGGCGTGCGGCAGGTTGGGCAGGCCCAGCGCCGTATCGCGCAGCTTTTGCGCCACGGGCGCCAGGCGGCCTTCGAGTTCCGCGAGTTCCGTCTTAAGCGATCCGACCTCGCCAATCAGGCGGCTCGCCCCCGCTTCGTCCTTGGCGGCCTTAGCCTTGCCCACGGCCTGCGCCGAGGCGTTGCGCCGGGCCTGCAAGGCCTCCACCCGCTTGAGCAGCTCCCGATGCTCCGAATCGAGCCGAATCAATTCCTCGAGGGCGGGCAGGTAGCGTCCGCCGCGGTTCTTCACGCCTTGGCGAGCCTTCTCGGGCTCCTTGCGGATCAGATTGATGTCGTTCATTGGCTCACTTCCAGGACGCTCTCATGGGTCCTGATCTCGTCGACTTGCCCGCGATGCGGACTGAGCATGACCTGGACGCGCAACCGCCGCGGCCAAAAACCGGAGCGGTAAACCCTCTGCAGGTACGCCGCCAGGGGCACCTCCAGGGACCGGGACGGATCCACGGGCACGTCCAGAATCTTGTTGGGGCCGATCTTCGGCACCCGCCGCGCGTCGACCATGTATGGAACGGCCCAAGCGCCCTCCCGCGCGCCGTCCAACGGCGCCAACTCGGCCGAAATGGCGTAGCGCAAAAGCACGCCGTCCACCGCCTTCGGCCCCCGGTTCTTCAGCCGAACCAGGACCCGCACCAGCTCCCGCAGCCGCGGGGCCGCGGCCGTCACCGCGTCCGCGTCTGCGTAAACCGGCTTGCGCCCCCGCGCCGGCGCGGCCGTCTGCCAAGCCACGCTCTCGATCAGCAGTTCGGCGTGAAGAAGCACGGGCAGTAGCATCAAAGAAACCACCCCCGCCGTTAAACCCCCTGCCCGCCTACGGCGGGCAGGCTGGCCGGCCCCCATACGAGGGGGGCCGGACATTCCGTTGGGGGTGGACAATATTCCGTCAGGGCCGGCCATTCCGTCGGGGGTGGTCATTGCGTTGCCGGTCAAGCCTTTTTCTCCACGTTGGCCGCCGGAGCCGCGACTATCTGCGGCTCCGCCGCGATGGCGGCCACGTGCGCGACCTTGTCGCTCTCGTCGAGCTTGACCAGGCGCACCCCCTGCGTGTTGCGCGAGATGACCTTGATGTCCTTACAGCGCAGACGGATGGTTTTGCCCTTCTCCGTCATGACCATCAAGTCCTCTTCGTTGGTGACCAGCCTGATCCCGATCACCGTGCCGTTGCGCTCCGTGGCCTTGATGGTGATGATGCCGCCCCCGCCGCGATGCTGGCCCCGGTATTCGGACAGATCCGTGCGCTTGCCGTAGCCGTTCTCGCACACGGTCAGCAGGGTTTTCTTGCTGTCGGGCGGAAAAACCTCCATGCCGATCACCTGGTCCGTCTTGTCCAGCCGCATGCCCCGCACGCCCTTGGCCCCGCGCCCCATGGAGCGCACGTCGGATTCCTTGAAGCGGATGGACATGCCGTCCTTGGTGGCCATGAGCACGTCGTCGCGGCCGCTGGTGTGCTGGGTCTCGCAGAGCACATCGCCCTCCTCCAGGCCTATGGCGATGATCCCGGAGCGGCGGATGTTGTCGAAGTCCGCCAGCGGGGTCTTCTTGATCGTGCCCGCCCGCGTGCACATGACCAGATAGGTCTCCTTGCCCCGCTTCTCGTCGAAGGACCGGATCGCGATGGTGGAGGTGACCTTTTCCTCGCCGGTCAAGGCCAAAAGGTTGACCACGGCCTTGCCCCGCGAGGTGCGGTTGCCCTCCGGGACCTCGTAGGCCTTCAACGCGAAGACCCGGCCGCGCGTCGTGAAGAAAAGCAGCGTGGCGTGGGTGTCGGTGATGAAAACATGCTCGATAAAGTCCTCTTCCTTCACCTCGGCCCCGGTGATGCCCTTGCCGCCGCGGCCCTGGGCCTCGTAGGTGTTGACCGGGATGCGCTTGATATAGCCGCCGTTCGACAAGGAAATCAGGACCTCCTCCTTGGCAATGAGATCCTCCAGCGTCATCTCCGCGGCCTCGGTCGTGATCTGGCTGCGGCGCGGCTGGCCGAACGCCCCCTTGACCGCTTCCAGTTCCCGGGCCACGATGCCCATGACTTTCTTTATATCGGCGAGGATGGCCTTGAGCTCGGCGATGCGCTTCATGAGCCCCTCGTGCTCTTTTTGCAGCTCGTCGACCGACAGCCGGGTCAATTGGTGCAGGCGCATCTCCAGGATGGCCTGGGTCTGGGCCTTGGAAAGCTCGAACTCGGCCATCAGCCGGACCCGGGCCTCGTCGGTGTCCTTCGCGCCGCGGATGATCTTGATCACGCGGTCTATATTCTTGAGCGCGATCAAGAATCCTTCCAGGATATGGGCGCGGTCGAGCGCCTTGCGCAGCTGGAACTTGGTGCGCCGGACGACCACCGTCCTGCGGTGCTGGATATAGTGGCTCAGCATGTCGCGCACCGGCAGCACGCGCGGCCGGCCGTCCACCAGGGAGAGCAGGATGACGCCGAAGGAGGTCTCCAGCTGGGTGTGCTTGTAGAGCTGGTTGAGCACGACGTTGGCGTTGCCGTCGCGCTTGACCTCGATGACCACGCGCATGCCCTTGCGGTCGGATTCGTCGCGGATGTCGGAGATGTCCGGGATCTTCTTGTCGCGCACGAGGCCGGCGATCGTCTCGAGCAGGGCGGCCTTGTTGACCTGGTACGGCAGCTCGGTGACGATGATGGCCTGGCGGTTGCCCTTGATGTCCTCGATCTCCGTGCGCCCCTGCACCCGCACCGAGCCGCGGCCGGTCTCGAAGTAGTCGCGGATTCCGGCCTTGCCCCGCACGATGCCGCCGGTCGGAAAATCGGGGCCCTTGAGAATCTTCATGAGCTCCTTGGACTCGATCGCGGGCTCCTTGATGAGCGCGATGGCGGCGTCGCAAACCTCGGCCAGGTTGTGCGGGGGGATGTTGGTGGCCATGCCCACGGCGATGCCGGAGGAGCCGTTGACCAGGAGGTTGGGCACCCGGGAGGGCAGGACCGCCGGCTCCACGGTGGTCCCGTCGAAGTTCGGGTTGAAGTCCACCGTCTCCTGGTCGATATCGGCCAGGACCTCCTCCGAGACCTTGGACAGCCGGCATTCGGTGTAGCGGTAGGCCGCGGCGGGGTCACCGTCCACGGAGCCGAAGTTGCCCTGCCCGTCTATGAGAGGATGCAGCAGGGAAAAATCCTGCACCATGCGCACCAGGGCGTCGTAAACCGCGGAGTCGCCGTGGGGATGATACTTCTTGAGCACCTCGCCCACGACGCCGGCGCATTTGGAGTATTTCTTGTTCGAGGCCAGGCCCTCCGAATGCATGGCGTAAAGAATACGCCGATGCACGGGTTTGAGGCCGTCGCGCACGTCGGGCAGGGCGCGCCCCACGATGACGGACATGGAATAGTCGATGTAGGAAGCGCGCATCTCCGCGCCGATGTCGCGCGGGACGATATTGCCCACGGGCTCGGTTGCGGGAGCTGGCTGTGGCTTGTCCATTATCGGTTTGCCTCTCTTCGGCTCAGATGTCGAGATTCTTGACTTCCTTGGCGTGGCGCTCGATGAAGGCGCGGCGGGGCTCGACGCGGTCGCCCATGAGCGTGACGAAGGCGCTTTCGGCGTCGGGCTCGTTCTCCAGCGTCACCTTCAGGAGCTTGCGCCGCTGCGGGTCCATGGTGGTTTCCCAGAGCTGCTCCGGATTCATTTCGCCGAGACCTTTGTAGCGCTGGATATTGGCCCCGGCCCGGCCCGCGTCGCGCACGGTCTCCAGCAATTCCCTGAGGCTGTAGCCGTCGGCCTCGCCATGGGCGGTCTTGGCCTTGAACAGAGGCTTGGTCTTTTCGTCGCGCATGACCTCGTACCATCGGAGATTAAGCCCCATCTCGCAGAGCCTGGCGTCGAGGGCCGCGAGTTTCGTCATCTCCCAAAGCTCCTGCATCTCGGGCTCCAGCGCCTCCTCGTCCACCTCCGGCGGCACCTCTCCCGGCGCCAACGGCTTGCTCTTGTGCTCCGCCTCGAGCTTGGCCTTCTGCTCGGCGACGTAGGCGTCGCGGTACTCGCGCCACTCCTTGTCGCTGTAAAAGAAGATATATTCCCCCGCGCCCCGCTCGGCGCGGTAGACGGGCATGCGCCCCTTCTCCTTGTAGGCCAGGAAATCCTCCAAATGCAGGCTTTTGCGCTCGAGATGGCGCAAGAGGTTTTCCAGGTCGGCCAGGAGCTTGAGCATGTCCTTGAGATCGTCGGCATCCAGCTTCTTGCTCTTGCCGTTGGCGGGGTTGATCGCCGTGATGTCCACGCTGCGGCGGCCCTCGTTGAGCAGCCAGGCCTCCATCTTCTCGTCGTTCTCCACGTACATCTCGGTCTTGCCCTTCTTGACCTTGTACAACGGGGGCTGGGCGATATACACGTGCCCCTTCTCGATCAACTGCTTCATTTGCCGGTAGAAAAACGTGAGCAGGAGGGTGCGGATATGCTGGCCGTCCACGTCCGCGTCGGCCATTATGATGAGCTTGTGGTAGCGGAGCTTGTCGAGCTTTAACCCCTCCTCGTTTTCACCATCTCCGTTCGGCTGCCCGATGCCGGTTCCGACGGCCGCGATCAAGGTCCGCACTTCCTCGTTGGACAGGACCTTGACCAGCCGGGCTTTCTCGACGTTCAGTATCTTGCCCTTGATCGGCAGGATGGCCTGGAACGCGCGATCGCGCCCCTGCTTGGCCGACCCGCCGGCCGAATCGCCCTCCACGATAAAGAGCTCCGAAAGCTCCGGCTGCCGCTCCTGGCAGTCCGCGAGCTTGCCGGGCAACGACGAGCCGTCGAGCACGCCCTTGCGCCGGGTCAGTTCCTTCGCCTTGCGCGCCGCTTCGCGGGCCTCGCCGGCCGCCATGGCCTTATGACAGACGCTTTTCGCCGTGGCCGGGTTTTCCTCGAAGAAAACGGTCAGGGCCTCGCCCACGATGGACTTGACGATACCTTCGATCTCGGCGTTTCCGAGCTTGGCTTTCGTCTGGCCCTCGAATTGGGGGTTGGCGATTTTAACCGAAAGCACCGCGGTCAACCCTTCCCGGGCGTCGTCGCCCAGCACGCCGTAGTTCTTGCCCTTGAGGAGGTCGTATTTCTTGATGTAATCGTTGACCACGCGCGTCAGCGCCGAGCGAAACCCAGAAAGATGCGTACCCCCTTCCGGGGTGTTTATGTTGTTGACGAAGCTGTAGACGTTCTCGGAATAATCCTCGTTGTATTGGATGGAGAAGTCCACGGCGGCCTCTTCGCTTGATTTGCTGAAAAAGATCGGCTCCGCGAACAGCGTCTTCTTATTCGCATTCAAATACTGCACGAACTGCTTGATGCCGCCTTCATAATGAAAGGTGTGCTTCTTGTCCTCGCGCTCGTCGATCAGCGTGATCTTCGCGCCGGCGTTCAGGAAGGCCAGCTCGCGCAGGCGGTTGGAGAGCACGTCGTAAGAAAACTGGTGCCCGTTGAATATGTCCGGATCGGGCTTGAACGTCACGCGCGTCCCGTGTTCATCGGTCTTGCCCGCCGCCTTTATCTCGTCATCCGGCTTGCCGCGCTTGTAGGACTGCTGCCAGATCTTGCCCTCTTTGTAAACCTCAACGCGCACCCATTCCGACAAGGCGTTGACCACGGATATGCCCACGCCGTGGAGCCCGCCGGAAACCTTGTACGCCCTTTTGTCGAACTTGCCGCCCGCGTGCAGCACGGTCATGACTACTTCCAAAGCCGATTTTCCGCGCAGGTTGCGCGGAAGCTTCGGATCGCGCATCGGGTCGACCGGAATGCCCGAGCCGTTGTCGAGAACCGTCACCGCGTTGCCTTCATGTAGAACAACTTCCACGGAAGAGCAGCGGCCGGCGAGAATTTCATCCACGGAATTATCCACGGCTTCGTAGACCAGATGATGGAGCCCGGAGGGTCCCGTGGAGCCGATATACATCGCCGGCCGCTTGCGCACCGCCTCCAGGCCTTCCAGGACTTGTATTTTCGATGAGTCGTAAGCCCCGGAATCAACGGCTTTGTCTTCGTCTTTTTCGCTTATCTGGGACATGTCCCCTCCGGCCCCTTCGGGAGCCGCCTTTTTAGGCTTGGCCTCGCTCATCGCGCCGATACTTTGATTCCCTTTATCCAAGGCTTGTTGAAATACTTATTCAGACCGCGAACGATCGAGGCAGCGCGCAGTTGAAGCTCCTGCGCGGCGGCCGCCGATCTCGGCTTGACATATATAATCCCCTGCTTGATTCCGGACAGCTCCCAATGCGCCGACAAATGCCCGAGTTCCTTGCGCCAAGCCGCGCCCAAGATCGTGGTTTTATCCCCGATGCCGGTGCGGTACTTGAAAATGTCGGCAAGATACTTGCCCGTCGCCCAGCGCGTCCTGTCCGGCTTCATTTTTACGTTTCCGGTCAAACGCGCATCGGCATGATCACGAACCGGTAGTCGCCGCCCTCTACCGGCTCTATCAGCGCCGGATTCACCGGGGTCGTGAAACCCAGCGATACTTTTTCGCTGTCGACATGCTTCAGGGCGTCGGCCATGAAACTTGGATTAAACGCCACGCTGAAGTCGGCTCCGGAATAATCGGCTCCGAGCTCGTCGTTGAACTCGATATTCTGGGAAGAAGCAGAGATGTTTAGTTTATTTTTTTCCAAGGACAACTTCACCGCGCCGCCGCGGTCCATGGCGCACAACGCGGCTCTTTTGGTGACCGCGAGCAGTTCCTTGGTCGGCAGCACCACCACGATATCCTTCTTTTTAGGAATAACCTGCTCGTAATTCGGAAAGGTGCCTCCGATCAGGCGGGAAAGCAGGATGGTCTCTTTAAGATGAAACACGATCTGGTTGTCGGTCACGCCTACGAGCATCTTGGCTTCCGGCTCCACGCTCAAATCGAGCGTTCCCAAAATACGCATGAACTCGGAAAGAATTTTCGTGGGAACGATGATGGAAAATTCCTTGTCTTTATTAATGATCTTTTTTCCAATTATGGAAAGGCGCCGGCCGTCGGTGGCGACCATTTCAATAACGCCTTTTTTGGCCGACCAAAGCACTCCGTTTAACACATGCCTGGTTTCATCCGAAGATGCCGCGAATATGGTCTTTCTTATCATCTCCCCCACGGCGGCCACGGGTAACTCAAAAAATTCGCTTTTATCAAATTCGGGGAGAACCGGATACTCCGTTTTTGGAGCTCCTATAATAGAGAAGCGCGAACGCCCGCAGTTCAACTGCACCTTGTCTCCGGCGTCCACGGACAGCTCTATTTCCTTGCCTTCCGGAAGACTATGTAGTATGTCGGAGAATTTTTTCGCGGGTATCGTTATACTGCCGTCGGATTCTATCTCGGCTGGAATATAATGCTTTACTCCCATTTCCAAATCCGTGGAAACAACCTTAACTTTTGATTTTTCTGTTTCCATCAGAAAATTAAGAAGTATGGGGAGCGTGGTCCTGGCGGACAGAGCCGATTGAATGGTTTGCACGCCTTTTACCAGGTCTTCTTTGTTACAGTGTATTTTCATGGAATCATCGTCCTCTTAATAAGCTTCTGGAAAGCACGCGATACCGGGCAAGATCGACGAAGGACCCAGCTGTTTTATATGTGAATAAAAGGTGATGTTTTTAAATGTTATCCACAAGACAGGCGATTTTTCGATTAAAATCGGGATACCCACCTATTTTTCCACAGCCTTAATGTCGGATTGAAGCTTGTTAACCAATTCAAGAAAAAAAGGATCCTCGTCCAGCATTTTTTGAATCTTTTTTCGTGCATGCAAAACCGTGGTGTGATCCCGGCCTCCGAAAGCGCGGCCGATGTCGGTCGAGGACAATTCCGTCATAATGCAAGCGAGGTACATCGCCAATTGCCTGGGTAAAGCGATAGAAGCGGTCCTTTGCTGGCTTTTAAGATCGCGAATATCCAGGGAATATTTATGCGCGACCAGCCGCTGGATGGTTTCAATGCGCACCGGCGACGAGGATTCGTGGGAAAGAGAGTCCTTGAGGATATCCTTGGCGTCGTCTACGGTCAAGGCGCTGCCCGTCATGGAGGCGAACGCCTTCAAGCGGATGAGGGAGCCCTCCAGGGCCCGGATATTGGTCTTCACCACCGAAGCCACGAACAGGATAACGTCATCCGGGACATAGAATTGCTCCGCCTCGGCCTTCTTGCGAAGTATGGCTATGCGCGTTTCCAGATCGGGCGGGGTTATATCCGCCACCGCGCCCCACTCGAAACGGGAAATCAGCCTATGCTCCAACGGGGACATTTCTTTAGGCGCCTTGTCGGACGAAATCACGATTTGTTTTCTTGAGTCGAAAAGGGCGTTATAAGTGTGAAAAAACTCCTGTTCGCTGCGGTCCTTGCCGATCAAGAATTGGATGTCGTCGATCAGCAGACAGTCCAAGGCGCGGTAGCGAGCCCGGAAATCGTCCGGCTTGTTGTGATGAATGGAGTTGATGTATTCGTTGACGAACTGCTCCGCGGTCGTATACAGCACACGCGCGCGCGGATGCTGCTTGCGGATCGAGTTCCCGATCGCGTGGAGAAGGTGGGTTTTTCCCAAACCAACCCCGCCGTAAATAAAAAACGGGTTGTATTGAGTTCCCGGCTGCTTGGCGATGGATTCGGCCGTCGCGTGCGCCAATCGGTTGGACGAGCCCACCACGAACGATAAAAAAGTGTAGCGCGGGTTTAGTTCGCTGAGCGGGAAATCGGACTGGGGGCCGGGTTCGGAAATAGGATCCGTGGTCGGCAGCCGGTTCTTCAGATCCGTAGATATCTGATAGTCGATGCCGATATCGAGGGCGGTAATATCCTTGATTATGGCGATAAGACGCTTCTGGTATCGGTCCTTGATTCCGTCCGAGAAGAATCTATTAGGGACCTTGAGCAGCAGAACTTGATCTTGAAATTTTACCGGTTCGACGGGCCTGAGCCAAAGATCGGCATCATCGCCTATTTCCGCGCGAAGTTTCTCGACGGACTGCGACCAGACAGTGGTGAAATCTGGATTATTCACAGGTTATCCACAGGTGTGCATAATGGACATTCCGCAAATTTGCTCATTAAAACATGAGCAATATTTATATTGCTCTGTTTTCCTGAAGGCTGCTCTCATATAAACGTGAACATTAAAATGTTATCTAAAAAATATTAACATGTCAAATGGTCCGATCGCGATAATTGACTTGACAATGATAAAGTGCTTACATTCTATGAGAAAGCGCCCGGCCGCGAGGTCGAAGAGGCGCTGGGTCGGTATTCATGGCTCAAGGAGGACGGTGTGGAAATAAAACTTACGGCCAAGCACATCAAGATCACGGATGCCATCCGGGATTATGTCCATGAAAAGATGGAAAAAGCCCAAAAATATTTCGACCACATCGTTTGGGGCCAGGCGTTCATTTTCATCGAGAAAAGATCACACAAATGCGAGATGCTTATCCATACGCCCGGCCAAATGTTCCGGGTGTTGGCCGAAGCCTCCGACCTCTATTCCGCGGTCGACTTGGCCTCGGACAAGATGGACGCCCAGCTGAAGAAGTTCAAGGAGCGGATGCGCTTCAAGGGACGGCATGGCAAGCAGACCGTGCGCCGGGAGGTGGAAACCGACAGCGCAGTTCCGGAACTGCAGTTCTCCGTCGTGCGCCAACCCGTCAGCCCTATTACGCCGCACCAGGCCGTCCAGGAAATGGAGGCCAAGGGACAGGAGTTCCGCGTGTACCAGGATCGCGAAACCAATCAGATACAGCTGGTTTTCCGGCGCAGCGACGAGTCTTATGGAATCCTGCTTCCGGTAAAGAAGAACGCCCGCTAAGTGAAGCCCAAGGATACGGCGGACTTCTCCGTCAGCGACCTCCTGCGCGAGCAGCGCGACAATCTTAAACTGGAGCTTATCGCCGGAGAAAAAGCCCTCCATCGACGCATTACGGTGATGGAGCTGAACCGGCCGGGCCTCGCCTTGGGCGGGTTTTTGGAGCATTTCAGGCCGGAACGAATCCAGATCATCGGCATCGGCGAACAAGCGTACTGCATGAAAGGGCCGCGCGAACGCATCGCGTCGGCGCTGGGGGCGATGCTCCGGCCGCGCGAGCTGCCCTGCCTGATCATGACCCACAATCTCAAGACGCCCGGGATTCTGGCGGCCGCCTGCCGGAAAAACGGGGTTCCGCTCCTGCGTTCCAGCCTGGACACCGCCACTTTCGTCGGGGAGCTGAGCGACGTCCTGGAGGAAAAGCTGGCGCCGGCCACGACCGTGCACGGGGTGCTGGTCGATATCTACGGGCTCGGGGTCCTCATCCAGGGCGAGCCCGGGATCGGCAAATCGGAATGCGCCCTGGAGCTGCTCAAGCGCGGGCACATCCTCGTGGCCGACGATGCCGTGGAGATCCAGCATCGGCACGGGGCGGTCCTGCGCGGGGCTTGCCCGGAGCCGCTCAAGCATTATCTGGAGGTGCGCGGGCTGGGGATCATAGACGTGAAGCTGCTGTTCGGGATCGGTTCCATCCTGGACCACACCCGCATAGAGCTTTCCATTTACCTCGAGCCGTGGAATGTCCGGACCCATTACGACCGGACCGGCCTCGACGACAAGAAGGTCGGCATCCTAGGCGTGGAAATTTCGCAGATACGCATCCCCGTCAGCCCCGGCCGCAATCTCGCCGTGATCATCGAGGTCGCGGCGCTTAACCAGCGGCTGCGCAGCCAGGGCTATTTTACGGCCGAGACCTTCAATCAGCGGCTGATCGAGAGGATGCGGGCCCGCTAGGCGGGAGCCGTGGAAAAAACATGAGCGGCAAATTCCGCCGGGGGGAGCGCAAGGTCTACATCATCACGGGCATTTCGGGCGCCGGCAAGAGCCAGGCCTTGAAATGCTTCGAGGATTTCGGGTTTTTTTGCGTCGACAATCTGCCCGTGGCCTTGATGGATAATTTCTCGGATCTGCTGGTGCGCTCTCCCCATCTCAAGCGGGTGGCCCTGGGGGTGGACATCCGCGAGGGCAAGGTGCTCGGCGTTTTGCCCGTGGTGCTCGGACGCCTGAAAACCCGCGGCGTCGATTATCGCGTGCTTTTCCTCGATGCCGCCGACGCCGTGGTCATCCGCCGCTTCTCGGAGACCCGCCACCGCCATCCGCTCGGAAAGAAAATCGATCAAGCCATCCGGGAGGAACGGCGGCGGCTGGTGCCGATCAAGGAACTGGCGGACAAGGTCATCGACACCTCGACCATGACGCTGGGCGAGCTCAAGGAACGGCTTTCGGAGGCGTTGGAATTGACCCGGGCCCGCGAAATGGCGCTCAACATCCTTTCCTTCGGCTACAAATACGGCCTGCCGATGGACGCGGATATCGTTCTCGACGTCAGATTCCTGCCCAACCCGCATTACCTGCCACGGCTTCGGCGCCTGACCGGGCTGCAGGCCGGCGTGGAGCGCTATATCATGAATCAGCCGGTGGCCCGGCGGTTCCTGGACGATTTCTTGAAGCTGGTCGGCCTGTTGCTGCCCCATTATATCCGGGAGGGGAAATCGTACCTGACCCTGGCGGTGGGCTGCACCGGCGGCCGGCATCGCAGCGTTTTCGTGGCGAGAAACCTGAGCCAGCGCCTGCGGGCCAGCGGGCATTCCGTGCAGGAATTCCATCGCGACATCAACCGATGATGGGCAAGCGAGGGCGGCCGTGATAAATTTCATCATCGTGACCCACGGCGAGTTCGGGGCCTATCTGATGGAGGCGGCCGAATCGATCGTGGGGCGCCAGGAACAAGGCGTGCGGGTCATTTCCATCTCGGCCCGGGTGGCGGTCGCCGAATTGCGGGAGCGCGTTCGCCGGGCCCTGGCCGAGTTGGGGGGGCGCGACGGCTTGGTTCTATTCACGGACATGCCGGGCGGCACGCCGAGCAATCTGGCCTTTCCGCTGCTCAAGGACGCCCCCGGCGCCGAGATGGTGACCGGCGTCAACCTCGGCATGCTGGTCTCGGCTTTCAGCCACCGCGGGGATCTGGCGCTGCCGCAGCTGGTGGAGAAGGCCATCGCGGACGGCCAGAAATCCATTTACGACGTGCGGCGGCGGTTCCTGGCCAGGGTAGGTTGAGGACATGGAAATAGCCCTGTTGCGCATCGACGACCGGCTGATCCACGGGCAGGTCGTCATCGGCTGGATACCGCACCTGGGAGTAGAGGCGGTCGTGGTCGCATCCGACGCCGCGGCGGCCGACGAAACGCAATCGGCGCTCATGGGCATGGCGATGCCCGAAGGCGTGGAGCTGCTCGTGCGCGGGGTGGCCCAGGCGGCCGCCGCGCTGCGGCGGCCGGACGATCGGCGCCGGGTCCTGGTTCTGGTCCCCGGGCCGCTCGAGGCCCGCCGGCTCGTCGAAAGCGGCGTGGCCGTCGGCTCCATAAACGTGGGCGGCCTGCACTACACCGCGGGGCGGGTGCAATTGGGCAAGGCGATATTCCTCTCCGCGCAGGACACGGAGGCTTTGCGCGCCCTTTCCGGCCGGGGCATCGCGCTGGAGGGGCGGGCCTTGCCGGAGGACGCGGCCATCGATCTGCTGGAGATGCTGGGAGGCGCGTCGTGACCGGCGCGCTCGCGGGAGCCGCCGCCCTGGCCGCCCTGTTGGAGCTCGACGACGTCCATATCGCGCAGATCATGGTGTCCCGCCCGATCGTGCTGGGGCCGCTTTTAGGGCTGTGCTTGGGTCAGCCCGCCGCGGGCTTGGCGCTGGGGGCCGCCTACGAACTGTTGGGGCTGAACGATCTGCCCATGGGGGAGCGCATGCCGCTCAACGGCTCGGTGGCCGCGGCGGCCGCGATTCTGTTGAGCGCGGGGGACCGCGCGCTGGCTCCGGAACTTGCGTTTCCCGCCGGGCTGGCGGCCGGCTGGACGCATCGGCGGCTGGAGAGCGCGCTGCGGCAGCGGCGCCGGAATCTTTGCGGCAGCGCCGAGAAGCGCGTGCTGCGCGGAGACGCCCCGGGACTGGGCGGTTTGGCGGCCAGGGCCCTGGCCGGGCAGGCGGCCGCCACCTTCGCCTTTTTCCTGGCCGTGCTCCTGGCGGGCGGGCCGCTGCTCTCGTGGTTTTGGGCGCATGCGCCCCGCGCCGTGGAGCGGGGGCTGGGTTTCTCCTGGGCGATGGCGCCCTGGTTGGGTTTAGGCGTGCTGCTGCATGCCCTGAGGGCGGTGTCATGGCGGGGATGACGCCGCGCATGCAGATGCGCCTTTTCGCGCGCAGCCTTCTGCTGCAGGCGTGCTGGAATTTCGAGCGGATGCAGAGCCTGGGTTTCGCTTTGTGCGTCGAGCCGTGGCTGGAGCGCTGTTACGGCGCCCAGGACGAAGCGCGGCGCGAGGCGCGGCTGCGCCACCAGGAATTCTTCAACACCCAGCCCTACATGGCGCCGCTGGTCCTGGGCATGGTCTGCGCCCTGGAGGAGGATATCGCCGCCGCGGACGCCGTCGCGCGTCCGGGCAAAGTGGCGCGTCTGCGGACGCTCAAGACCGCGGCGGCCGCCGCCCTGGCCGGACTGGGGGACGCTTTGTTCTGGGGGAGCCTGCGGCCGTTCTGCGCCATCCTGGCCCTGTCCGGCGCCCTGGTCATGCTTCATTTCGGCGCCGCCGCGGCCGCGTTGTGGGCCAT
>JAQUMZ010000006.1 GCA_028717865.1 Elusimicrobiota bacterium
GGCCACGACGCGGCCGTTGGGGCAGAGCTCCTGGACTTTACGCCGGGCATTATCGTACTCCTCGTTTACCCGGTTCGTGAATTCCTCGAGCGTTTCCAGGCGCTGTGCGTCCGGCAGCCACATCCGGTTGGCGAAGAAATGGCCCTTGCGGCCGTTGCCGTCGATCGGCATCGGATCGTGGGCGAGATAGCCGTGGGCCTGTATGTCCCAGCGGCCCGTGGCCTGCCAAGCCGTGAGCTGCTCCGCGTTGGCGTAGAAATTCCAGCGGCGGCGGGGAGACACCTGGACGAACATGGTCGCCTTGAATCCGGACTCGGCGAGCACGGGATCGGCGTTGACGAAGGAGTCCACGCGGCCGTCGTCGAACGTGACGGCGATCGGTTTGGCGGGAAGCGCGCGCCGGCCTTTGTAGTATTCGTGGAGTTCCGACACGGTGATCGGGGTGTAGCCGGCGGCGCGCAGGGTCCGGATGTGGTCGCGCAGGGTACCCACCCAGATCGAATCGCTGCGCTGCCGCGGCGAGACGCCGTGATAGAGCACGACGGGTATGGCCGGCGCCCGCGTTTCGGCGTGTCGGCGCAGTTCGCTCTGCGCCCGTTCCAGGCGCCCCGATTCGGCCAGGAAGATCGCTTCCCGGATGCGGTTTTGCTCGCAGATCGACGGCAGCAGCATCAGGTCCAGCTTTTGCATCTCGCGCCGGGCGCCGCGGTAGTCGCGCTGCGCTTCCAGGGCGTAGGCAAGGCCGTTGTGCGCGCGCTGGCTGTTGGGGTTGCGCCGGGCGACTTCCTGGTAGGTTTCCCGGACGGCGGGCCAGTCCTCGAGCAGTTCCTGCACCGTGGCCTTGAGATAATAGCCGTTGATGTCGACGGGGTCGGTCCGTATGGCCATCTCGGCCGAGCGCAGGGCGCCGGCGTAGCTGCGCGTGGCGAGGTAGAGTTCGGCGAGCTTGAACCAGTCGGCCGGTTCGGGCGCCTTGACCCGCAGGAGGCGATCCTGCCAGGCGATGGCCTCCCGCCAAGCCTGGCGGTTGGCCGCGTCGTCGCGCAGATTGCGCAGGGCCGCGAGGTTGGGCGCGCCGCTGGAGGCGAGCAGGCGCCAGTCGGAGACGGCCTCGTCGAAGCGGCCGGCGTCGTAGAGGACTTGGGCGCGGCCCAGACGGTAGACGTCGTCGTTCGGGAACTGCGCGATGAGGCGGTTGAAGCCGTTGAGCGCCTCGGCGGGGCGTCCCGTGCGCATCGCGAAATCCGCCGCCAGGTAGATTACGCCGGGATGCTCGGGGTGCTCGCGGGCGATGCGCGAGAGGACCAGGGCGGCCTCCTTGGGGCGCTGGAGCGCGCTCAAGGCCTTGACGAGCACCAGCGACGCGTCGCGGTCGCTGGGAAGCAGGTTGAGCGTCCGGCGCGCCAGGGCCAGCGCGGCCTCGAAATCGCCCCGGGCCAGGTCGAGGTTGGCCATGAAGCGCAAGGCGGAAGGGTTGTTCGCGTCGAACTGGAGCAGGCCCTCGGCGGTCCGCCGCGCCTCGTCTATGCGGCCGTCGCGCCACTGCGACCACCCCAGGTTGAGCAGGGCGTCGTAGTCGCGGCGTTTGCGCACAACCTCCGCCCATTCGTCGACGGCCTCTCGGGAGCGGCCCAGCGCGACGAGCGCCCGGGCCCGGCCCTTGCGATAGTCCGGATTGGCCGGGTCGGCCGCGAGGAGCCGTTCGAACTCGGCCAGGGCGGACTCGGCGCGCCCCATTTCCGAGAAGAAGAACGCCCTGCGGTAGGCGACGTCCGCCGCTTGCGGGTAGCGTTTGAGCAGGTCTTCCAGGATGGTCAGCGCCTCTTGCCGCCGGCCGGAAACGAACAGCGCCCTGGCCAAGACCATGGCGGCCGGCTTGTTAGCGGGATCGGCTTCCAGCAGCCGGCGCGCCAGGCGCTCCGCTTCGGCGGGGCGTTTGGTTTCAAGCTCGGCGTTGGCCATGAACACGATGAAGTTGGGATTGTCCGAATCGATCTTCATGAGGATGGAGCCCACGCGCCGGGCGTCGCGGGCGCGCCCGGCGGCCTGATAGGCCCAACCCAGGTTCAGCAGGATCTTCGGCGAGCCGGGGTCGGCGCGGGCGGCGCGCTCCAGCAAGGGAATGGCCTCCCGGTAGCGTTTGGCTTCGAGCCGGCGCATCCCCTGGTCCCAGGACGAGGCGCTCGCGGCGCCCGGCAGGCACAGCGCGGCCGCCAGGATGAGCCGGATCATGGCCGGGCCCCGTTGCGCGGCGCGGCCGCGGGGGCGAATTCGAGGCTGCGGTAGAGCCCCAGGCCGGGAATCGTCGCGCCGGCCGGGATAAGCACCCCGTCGGCCGCCGCGGCGATTTCCGGGGCGGGGCGATCGTCGAGGGTGAGCCAGAGGCCGCAGCCGCGGGCGTGCAGGCTGGCGCGTAGGCGCCGCAGCGTGCGCAGGCAGCCCCGGTCCCGGGGTTGCGAGCCGTTCAGGCGCAGATTGAGGCCGCCGCCGCCCTCGAGCCGCGCCGCCTCGTCCAGGCCCCGCAGCATGACCTCGGCGCGCGAGCCCGGCCGCAGCAGGGCGGCGGCCGGGGCGCGGAAATCCACCGCCGGCACGAGGCGGCAGCGGTAGAAGCCGGCCAGGGCGGCGCTAAGGCCGCCGTCATCGCGTTCCGGAGTCAGCCGCCCGTCGGCCTCCACCGTGATTTTGAGGGGCGAGAGGGCGTAGGCGCGGGCCGCATGGTCGCGGACGGCGGGCAGCAGATCGTCGCCCAGGTGGGCGTCGACGAGCAGCCAGTCCCTGCCGCCGGGGTTGGCGCGCAGCCGGCCGAGGGCCGCCGCCGCCGTGCGGCGCGCCGGGTCGTAGGACGAGAACTGGACGCGGCCGTAATCGATTCGGGGGTTGATGTGAATCGCCCGGCCGAAGAGCATGCGGCCGTTGACTTGCAGGATGACCCAGGTCCCCTTGACGATGAAACGCACCGTCGCGGGCAGCGCCCCGGGGGTCATGTCTACGCTGCCCAGGACGTTGGGCGGCTCGCGCGGGCCGCTTTTCTGCTCCACCACCCAGGAACCGTTCCGAGCCCCGGCCCGCACGTAGCTGCCGTCTTCCTTAAAGCGCGCGTAGACCCAGGCGCTGCGGGCGTACCTTTGGAGCTCGAAATCCAGCGCGACGTCTCGCCAGCGTTCGGTCCCGCGCAGGTAGGCTCCCGCGCCGGTGTGCCGAGGGGTGGGCAGGAGGGCCAGCCGGCCGCTTCCAGAGGCGACTATGCCCTGCACCGGCACCCAGTCGGACTTCAAGGCAGTCTTGAAATCGTCCCTGAAGGTCTCCCGTCGGGGCCAGGAAGCCCTGATTACTCCCAGGGTTTGCGCGGAGGAGCGGTCGGTTCGTATCCTCATGATCTGGAGCCTCTTCGGTGAAGTCAAGCCGTCGTTGTACGACGTCTCGGAAGCCACGAAGCGCAGGCGGCCGGCGTCGCCGGCCGGCAGGATCAAGCGCTCGTCTTGCTGCAGTTCGGCGCCGGGGCGCGATAGGCCGGACAGGTCCGCCGGGTCGGGTCCGGGAACGGGAACTCCGAAATCCCAGGAGCCGCTCTCGCGCAGAAGGCGCAAGGCGTGCCGGGATAGATAGCGCCGCTCGGCGGGGCGCCCGCCGGCCGCCACCTGGCTGATGAAGAGCAGCCCGCGCATTCGACGGCGCCGCAGGACGGCGTCGGCGAGCCGGACGCTTTCCGGGCGGTCGTCCGCGAAGGCCAGCAGCACTGCGCCGCGGGGTAGCCGGCGCCGGCCGCGGTGGAAATCCTGCAATTCGGCGAGGCCGATCGTGGCGCCGCCGTCGTTTTGGACGGCGCCGAGCAATTTGTCCAGTTCCCGGGCGGACATGGCCAGTCTCTGGGGTTTGCGCGTGATTCTCGGGAAAAGCAGGGCCAGATACCGGCTTTCGGTACGCAGGCGCTGCGGCGTAGCGCGCGGGGCGCCGAGCCGCCGCCGGACCAGGGATTGGCCCTCCACGGCCCAAAAGATCCCGGCGGCCGCCGCCGCGGTTATGGTCAGCCAGAGGCGGCCGTGGCCGGCGGGGCGGGAAAATGCGCGCGACGGGCTCATCGGGTCCCCCAGTGGTTTTTGCGTATGGTGAGCATCGCGTAGTAGGTCTGGGGACCGGTGATCAGCAGTGAACTGGCCATCCACATCAGCCCCAGAACCCAGTTGGATTTGGGTTTCTTGAAAAGGTAGTAAAGCGACTGGAGCAGGGCGACGAGCAGCAGTCCCAGGGCGTAATAAAGGAAGATCGCGTCGCGTCCCTGGAGCTCGAGATAAAGGACGCGCACGACCATCAGCGGGGACAGCAGGCTGAAGAGCGCCGCCGAATAGAACGAAATCGCGGCTATGGGGTGCTTCTTGTACATGAAGCCGGAGGCGATCCAGGTCTCGCGCAGCCACGACTTCTTCCAGCGCGCCTGCTGGAGCAGATAATGCTTCCAGGTCTCCGGCACGAGGGTCGACGCGGTGGCCAGGTCGTTATAGATGACGCGGTACTTGCGCAGGATGAAGTTGGTCAGGCTGCGGTCATCTCCGAAAGTGGCGGGCCGCCCCAGGAACGTCTGCTTGAGCCACGGATCGAGGAATTCGAGTATGTACTCGCGGCGGTAGGCGGCCAGGCAGCCCGAGGCGCAGGTCACGCAGGAGAAGAAGCTCTCCGCCGCCTTGAAGAGCCGGAAGGACACGACGTAGCGGACCTCCTGGAGTCCGGTCAGGAGGTTCTTGTCGGCGTTGTCGACCTCCGCGTAGCCGGCCGAGGCGCCCAGGGTGGGGTCCTCGAAGCCGCAGACGATGCGCCGCAGCGAATCTTCGTGGACATAGGTGTCGGAATCGAGGAAGACGATGATTTCGCCGGCGGCCCGGCGCACGCCCTCCGCCATGGCGAAGCGCTTGCCGCTGGGCTTGAGGGTATGGACGCGCAGCTTCGCGAAGCGCCGCCGCAGCGCCTCCAGTTCGCGGGGCGTGGCGTCCGTGGAGCCGTCGTCGACCACGATGACCTCCCTGCGCTCCGACGGATAGTCGGCCTTGAAACAGCTTTCGACCGTGCGGGCGATGGCCTTTTCCTCGTTGCGGACGGCGATCACGACGCTGATCGGGGGCGTGTAGCGGCCCAGGGGCGGCACGCGGTGGCGCCAGGAGATCAGGAATCGGGACAGCAGGTACGTCAGCAGGGTGAGGCTGTAGATGAAGAAAAACGGGGTGTACCAGAAGTAGACCAGGCTGCGCCATTTGAACCAGACCGCGAAGACGAGCAGGATCGCGATCGCGATTCCGATCCTGCGCTGGTAGGAGGTGACGGCCCGCTCCACCAGCGCGGGCAGCGGCCGGTCCCAGCGCAGGACCACCTCGAAGCCCCGGCCTTGGGCCGCGGGGCGCACGGTGCGCACCCGGGCGGGCAGGGCGCAAGCCAGCCCCTTGAAGAAGCGCGACAACGATCGGGGCAGGCGCAGTTGGAGGCGCACCGCCTCCCCCACGGCCATGGGCCGGTCGGTGGTCAGGCATACGCCTTCGACGTCGTAGTCGCGGGTCGTGGCCGGAACCGCCTTGCGGCCGCGCCCGAGCCGGCCCGCGGCGGGCACGAGCAGGCCCGGAAAGGCTTCCCGCACGCGGTTGAAGCGCCTTTGTTCGCGCATGCCTTTGACGGGACCGGGCGAGTCGTTCGCCTGCGGTTCGTATTGCGCAGGCGGATTCATGGCGGCCAGTATATTCCGCGGCCCCCGCGATCGGCCATAGCGGGGATGTGAATGTTTTTGGAATATCGCGTGAATTCGTCCGCGGACCTCGAGGCTGTCGGCCTCAGGGCTGCGCTTGCCGGTAGTCGTCGGCCCGGCAATGGGCGAGGCCGAAGGCGTGCCGGAGGCTCTCCACGATGCGCAGGCTGGCGCGACCGTCTCCGTATATCCCCGTGCCCCGGGCCATCGAGCCGTGGAAGCCTTGGTCGTCCATGAGCTGGGACGCGATTTCTATGATGGCGGCGGGGTCGGTCCCGGCCAGCCTGGCCACGCCGGCGTCCACGGCCTCGGGCCGTTCCGTGACCTTGCGCAGGATTATTACGGGCTTGCCCAGGGAGGGCGCTTCCTCCTGGAGCCCTCCGGAGTCCGTGAGGACGAAATGGCAGCGGCGCAGCAGATGGATGAGGTCGAAGTAGTCCAGCGTCGGCAGCAGGTGCGCCCGGGGATGGCGCATGAGCCGGCCCACGGTCGAGCGCACCCGCGGGTTCATGTGGACCGGATAGAAGAGATGGAGTTCCCGGTACTTCTCCAGGAGCTTCTTGAAGGCGCCGCAGAGGCTTTCGAGGGGCCGCCCGAGGTTCTCCCGGCGATGGGTCGTGGCCAGCACGGCCTTGTGCCGAGGGCCCAGGGCGGCCAGGGCCTGACGCAGGACCGGCGACTGCCGTTCGGGGCGGTGCGCGGCGCACCATTGCAGGGCGTCGACGATCGTGTTGCCGGTCTGTATGATCGCGTCGGGCGGCACCCCCTCGGCCAGAAGGTTGGCGCGCGCGATGGCGGTGGGAGCGAAGTGCAAGGCGCTGAGGCGCGCGATGAGCAGGCGGTTCATTTCCTCGGGATAGGGATTGAAGCGGTCGAAGGACCGCAGCCCCGCCTCGACGTGGCCGACGGGGACGCGCTCGTAGAAGGCGGCCAGCGCGGCGATGAAAGCGGTGGTCGTGTCGCCCTGCACGAGCAGGAACCGCGGCCGGACGCCGCGGATAACCTCCTGCAGGGCGGGCAGGGCCCGGGCGCTGAAGGCGTTGAGGTCCTGGTCGCGCTGCATGAGGTCCAGATCGAAATCGGGCTTGAGGCGGAAGTTGCGCAGCATTTGATCGAGCATTTGGCGGTGCTGGGCCGTGACGCATAGCCGCACCACGAGGTCCCTGCGCTCGGCCAGGGCGTGGATTACCGGGGCGAGTTTGATGACCTCGGGACGGGTCCCCAGGACGACGAGCACGATAGGTCGAGCCATGGCGCGATCTCCTTGGTTCAGTGCATGTGCCGGCGCCCCCGGCCGCGACGCTCCGCCTGAGGCCGGGTCAGCCGGTCCACGCACTCGATGATGTTGCGGCGGCCGGCCAGGACCAGGCGGTAGCCGCCGGTGAAATTGGCGTCGAGCCAGCGTTTGAGGCGCGCATCCGATACGTCGGCCGCCGCGATGACCGCGGGGACGGCCTGGGGGTCGGCCACGAGCATGAGGTGCTCGCGGGCCGCGCATTCGGTGATGCCGTCGAGGCAGCGCGCCGCGACGGCTTCCGGATCGAGGCGCCGGGCTTCGACCCGGAGCTGGGTCCCGAGCAGATCCACCAAGTCGCTCTCGCGCACCAAGCCCATGTCCACCAGTATGTCGCCGAGCCGCCGGCCGCCGCGCCTCTGCTCGCCCAGGGCGCGATCGAGCCCGGCCAGAGTCACCAGGCGCTTTTCAAGGAGCAGGTCTCCCAGCTTGCGCTTGAAGCCGGCCAGCTGGGCCTCGGACGGGAACGCATGCTCGGTCTTGGCCCAGACCAGCTTGCGTCCCATCAGGCTCGAGTTCACGAAGAGGTGCGTGGCCTTGACCGAGGCGCAGAAATTGATGATGTTGCCCCAGACGATGCGCGGCAGGCAGGCCAAGGCCTGCGGCCAGCGCGAGACGCGGCTTACGGCGAGCATGCGTTGCGCGCAGCGGTTGGCGAGCAGCGCGGTGTCGGCCAGAATGACCTTCCAAACCCAATCGTCCACGGTCCAGCCGGGCCGGTCGGCCGCCCGGGCGCCGGAGACGGCCGCCGCGGCGGCCGCGGTCATGATGAGGGCATAGCCGAGCATGTTGATGGGGTTGGTCAGCAGGGCCTTGCGATCGCGCCAGATCATGTAGCGCATGGCCAGCCCCCCCTCCCAGCCGCGCTGCTGCCAGCCGTGGAAGACGATGCCCAGGGTCCAGCGGGCCTTCTGGCGCACCGCGTCGCCCAGCGCGGAGGGGAAGTATTCGCGCGTCCCGACCAGTTCCCGCGCGACGCGCCGCCGCTGGCCGCCGGCCGCGGGACCCGCGGCGGCGGGGGCGGTCCTTGGCGCCAGGAAATGCAGCAGGATCGACCGGCCGCCGATGGCCTTGAGCCGGAACGCCAGGTCGTAGTCCTCGGTGAAGGTCGCCACGTTGAATATCTGGTTGCGATGGCGGCGGCCCAGGCGCTCTATGGCGTCGCGCGAGAACCCCGTCCCCACGCCGGCCGAGGGGACCATGCCGCTGAGGCGCTCGCGCACGAGCATGTCTTTGACATGCGACTCCGCGAACTCGTCGAGATAGGTGCCCGCGGTCAGGTCGCCCAGGGGCGCCTCGAGCGGAATGACGGGCAGCTGGACCATGGGAAAGCGGGGAACGAAGTAGTTGATCAACTTGAACGAGAGCGGATGGATCATGTCCTCGGAGTCGTGGAGCACGAATATCTCCATCGCGCGCCCCGCGTCTCTCTCGAAAAGCCGGATCCCGGCGATGATCCAGTTGAGGCAGTCGGCCTTGTTGGTGGGACCGTCGTGAGGGCAGACGATGCGGTGGACGCGGCGGTCGCCTTCGGCCGCGCGCGCCACCGCGAGCAAGGTCGGCTCGTCGTTGGGATAGGTTCCTACGAAGACCTCGTAATTTCGGTATTCGACCGTGCGCAGGGTGTTGCCGAGCATCCGGCCGATGACCTCGTGCTCGTGCCAGGCCGGGATCATGACCGCCATGGGCTGCTCGGGGGCGCCGCGCAGCGCGGCCTCGGTCAGCTTTGGGCGGCGCGCGTAGCGCAGGCGCCGCCAGAGCTCGGTGGTCCAATAGCAGCAGTCGATAAAGAAGTCGTCGAGCCCGCTGACCAGGATGGCCACGGCCACGCAGGCGGTCAAGACGGAGAGCGTCGAATCCAGCGGCCAAGCGGGCATGGGCCTCTACTCCAAAAAGACCGTTCTTCCGGAATAGACCAGCAGGAATCTGAGGTTGTAGTAGCCAGAGCCGTAAGGGTTGGGATCGCGGCCCGCTATCCCGAAATAAAAGCCGCGCAGAGCCTCCACGCGCAGGCGCAGGTTGATGCGGATGCGGGGCTGGTACTCCAGGCCCGCTCCGAGTTCGGCGAGGTTGTTGAAAAAGTCCCGCTTGCTGTCCTTGACGACGTTGCAGGGCGCGAATAAGCTCAGGGCGGATATGCCGTCGTACCAGAGCTTGACGCCGTCCTGGAGCTGAAGATAGGCGATGACGTTGTCGTGATAACGGCTGTAGTAGCCGGCGCTGACGCCCGCGTCGGTGTAGGCCTTGCGCAGGCGCACCTGGCCGAGAGTGAGCAAGCCGAGCGGGCCATGCCAGCGCCCGTCCCAATAGCGGCTGTCGCCCCAGACGACGCGATAGTCCGCTTCCCGGGCCCGGGGATGGCTGGCGTCGCGCATGAGGTTCCAGGCTATCCCCGCTTCGGCGAGGAGGTTGGCGTTCCAGCCGGGGGGCTGAAGCTTGACGCCCCAGCCTAGCATGGCGGTCTGGTCGGAGAATATCTGGGGTTCGGTCCCGGAGCGCGATCGGCTGTCCCGGGAGACGCGGCCGCCCATGTAGAAGTGGAGCGGCCAGCGGGGTCCGGGCCGGGCGCCCAATTGCGCCTCGGCGGAGCCGATCGTGTTGTTGAAGCGCGTGTCGTGGAAAGGGCCGGCGTAGATATCCAGGAACAGGCGCTGCTTGCGCGCGCGGACGGTCATGAGCCCGGCGCGCGCGGCGTCGCGGATCATGGTATCCGGGCTGTTTTCCACCGAGCGGAAGCAGCGCTCCGCCTTTTCATCGTTGTGAAGGTTGTGGTAGATGTAGCCGAGCTCCAGCGCGATCGTCTCGTCCAGGGGGGCCAGGCGCCGCGCGCCTTCGAACCGGGCGGCGGCGGCGGCGGGATCGTCGTCCTCGATGCTCATGTAGCCCAGCTGCTTGAGGATTTCCGCGCGGCCCGGATCGTCCGCGAGCGCCGACTCGAAGTCCTTTCGGGCCGCCGCCCGGTCGCCCTGGCGCAGCTTGTCGTAGCCGGCGTCGAGCAGGTTAAGCTGGCGGTTCTCGAGTCCCGAGGCCTTGAGCGATGCCTTGCTCCGCGCGAGCGCCTCTCGCGCCTGGGCCTGCAGTTCGCCGGGCCGGCGCGCCGCCATGCTGAACTCGTCGGCGGCGGCGGATTCCTGCCCCAACGCCTCGCGGACGTAACCGAGCTCCATGCGCAAGCGGGGATCGTCGGGATCGTTCTCGATGGCCCGGTCGAGCTGCCTGAGCGCCTCCTTCCAGTCCCGCAGTTGGATGCAGACATAAGCCAGCTCCAGGCGCGCCTGCCGGTTCGCGGGGTCGTCCTCCAGCACGCGGCGCAAAACCGCGGCCGCCTCGGCGCGCTTGTTCTCCCGCAGCAATGAGTAGGCGCGATCCATCTCGAACCAGACGGCTTCGGGCGAGGCCCGCTGGGCGAGGCGCGGGGGCGCGGCGCAGGCGGCCAGCAGGGCCGCCTGCAGCAGCGGGGCCGCCAGGCGCAGGCGGGGCCCCGCCGCCATGCGCTGGCTCCTAGGGCAGGGGCTGCGGCGCGCCTTCGGCGGCCGCGGGCGCCGGCTCCAGCGCCGCCTCCGCGGCCGCGCGGATCTTGGGGTCCATGCTGGTCCCGGCCGCCAGGAAGGCCTCCCGGGCTTGTTCCGGGCGGTTGAGGCGCTGGTAGACGTAGCCGAGCTGGAGGACTACGAATTGATCCTGGGGATCCAGGGTCCGGGCGGCGGCGAAGCGGCGCGCCGCCTCGGCGAGCCGGCCGGCCTCGAGATCGAGGTAGCCCAGCTGCTTGAGCGGGACGGCATCGTGGGGCGCGCGCGCGGCGGCGTTCTGGAAGCAGCGCCGGGCCTCCACGCGCCGGCCCTTGCGCAGGGCCGCGTAGCCCTGCTCTACGAGGGCCGCCTGCTTGGCGTCGCGCGACGAGTATTGCAGGTCGCGGACCGCGCGCAAGGCGTTTTGCGCCTGGGCCTGGAGCTCGCCGGGGGATCGGGCTGCGAACTCGAACTCGGCGGCGGCTGCGGGGTAGTCCTTGACGGCCTGCAGGGCGTAGCCGAGGTCCATGCGCAGGCGGAGATTGTTGGGCTGCCTGGCGGCGGCGGACTTCAGGCACGGGACGGCCCGCCCCCAGCGCTTGAGGCCGGCGTAGATGTAGCCGAGTTCCAGGAGCGCGGCCTGGTTGTCGGGATCGGATTTGAGCGCCGCTTCCAAGGCGGCCGCGGCCTCGAGTTTCCTCCCGGCGCGAATCAGTCCGTAGGCCCGCTCCAACGCGGGGTCGGTTGGGACGGCGGCGGTGGGGCCTGCCGCCGGTTGCGGGGCCTGGGTCCAGGCCAGGGCGGACCCCAGGCATAGAATCGCGGGCAGAGCGATGATGGCCGGCTTGCGCATATTCTCCTCCTCGGCGCGGATGTGGTCTCGGTGCGGCTGTCGCCGGACCAAGGTATCATGTCGCGGCGGCGGCGCCCATGGACGGACTGTAAAGTCTTTGTGACGACGGGATGTCAGTTCCGGGAGTAGGCGTCCGGTCCGCGGGCGCGGAGCATGTCGGCGCGGTGTTCCCAGAACTCGTCGCGCAGCGCGATCTGCAGCAGCCGGTACTCGATATCCAGGCAGCGCAGTTCGTATTGGCGATCGTCCTCGGAAAGAGGCCGCCCCTCGAGCTGGCGCAGGCGCGCCGAACGCTTGAAGGCGTACTCGTCGCTCAGATCGCGCTCGCCCTCCGCCAACTGGGCGCGCAGGCCGCGGATCTCGGCGCGGCGAAAAGGGTCTTCACCGCGGCGCGCGTCATGCTCAAGGGCCAGCCGCCGTTCGCGGTATTGCCGGCGCAGACGGGCTTTTTCGTCGCTCAGGCGCCGCCGCAATCCGCGGCCGAGCCGGCGCTTGACCGGGACCGGCGCCGCGCTGGAGCGCAGGGCTTGCCGGCGGCCCGCGTAGTCGGCCTGGAGGCGCTGCAGCAGGAGGGCGAGGTCGGCATCCAGCGCGCGGAGATCTTCGGCGGACGAGGGCGGCGCGGGCGGCGCCGGGCGGGCCCAGGCCGCGCGCGGACCGGCGCCCAAGGCCAGGAGCATGGCGGCGGCCCTTGCCGCGTCTCTTATTTTCATTGCCGAGTCGCTTCGTCCCGTCGGGCGCGCGTCAGGTGATCCGCATGCGGATGATCTCGAGGCCCTCGGCGTAATCGACCCCGATGATGCGGCCGGTGCGGTTGGCCGTCTCGAGATAATGCTCGGTGCCGAGGCTGCGTTCCCGGAATTGCGTGCCGTGGGCCTTGATGGCGTCCATTTTCTGCTGGATGGTGCTCGTGATGTCGACGTACATATGCGGGTTGAAGGCGATGTTGACCGGGACGCAGCTGGTCGGTCCGTAGCAATAGAAATCGAAGTAGTGCAGGCGCTGGCTGGACACGCAGGCGTTGTAGACCAGCTTGCGATCCTCGTGAAAGTTCGCCAGGCAGTGGCTCAGCAGGGCGGCGGGGCGCAACTCCTTGACTAGGCGGTCGATGATCGTGACCAGCTCGTGGTTCTTGAGGTCCTCCACGCGCAGGCAGCGGCGGGCGTTGAGAAAGCGCACCTCGCAGCCGAGGATGTCCGCCGCGCGGCTGGCCTCCTGCCGGCGGCGTTCGAGGTGGCTGGGTATGCTGACCACGGCCATCACCACGCGGGCTCCGGCGCGGCTCAGGCGGGCCAGGGTGCCGCCGGCGCCGAGCTCGAGATCGTCCGGATGGGCGCCGACCCCGAGGATCGTGAGACCGGCGTACTTGGAGAACAAGCCCGCCGCGTCGGCGCTGACGGGCGGATGCCGGCGGTTGGGACACTGGCGCGGGCCGGCCGACGTCTCGCGCCAGCGCGGACAGAGCGCGGTCTTATGCATGGACAGGTTCCTCCCGGAGCTTCCCGGCCTGGAAAAATTCCAGGCTGCGCGGCCCGCAATTGAAAAGCAGATCGAGCGCGGAAAGCTTCTCTATAAAGGAAAAGCTGCGCGGCAGCTGCGCATAGCGCGGGTGCCGGAAGTCCTGCCAGGCCACGCGCACGCCCTGGGCCTGGAAGGCGGCCAGGTCTAGATAGCCCCGCGAGCCTCCGTCTCCCGACAGGTAGGTGTCCGCGCCGACGGCCTTGCACATGGCCAGCACCATGTCGGACTTGCAGCCCTGGAGCTTGAGTTCGGAGCTGCGCAGGATGGGCGTGCGGATGCCGAGGGCCTGGCGGAGGAGTTCGATGCAGCGCAGGTTGAGCGGCGTCAGGCGGTCCCACGGTTCGTCGAAGATAGCCGTCAGGAGCGGGGCGTAGGCCTGGAAATGCGGCGCGCATTGATAGGAGCGCCGGAGCGTCAAGGCCATCTTGCGGCCCCAGCGCAGGCGGCCCCTGCGGCTGTTGTCTATGGTTTTGTCGAGGATGCGTTCGTCGCGGGATTTGTGCCGAACGGGGACGGTGAGCCAGCGGGGGCCGCAAGGGGTCTTGATCATGGTCCGGTTCTGGAAGTTCTGGCGCTCGAACTGGACGTGGTCGACGACGACGAAGAGGTCCGCCTTGCGCATCTTGTCGAAGAATCCCAGCCAGGGCAGGAAGTTCGGCTGATGAGCGGCTAGGATCATATCCCCTCCCGAAGCCTCGTGGTTCGCGGCGCCGGCTACAGTGTATTAGCGGCGCCGGCGCTGCGGCCATAGCGCCGCTGTAAAGCTTCGACAACGCTTCGATGAACCCGCCTGAAACATGACGCTCTCATTTCCGTTACAGGCCGGCTATGGGCGGCGCCTTGGGCGGCGTCCTATAATGGGGCGCGTGGGAGGTGGCGAGCATGCTCAGGCCTGCAATGACCCAGTACACCGTGCGTCTTTCGGATCGGGAAGGGGGCATCTCGCGTCTGAGCGCCCTGCTGGGCAAGGAGCGCGTCGGGGTGCGGGCCTTGGTGGCCGCCAAGCTCGCGGGCAGCGACGTGGTGCATTTCCTGGCGCGCAAGGACGCCGCTCTGCGCGCGAGGCTGGAGCGTGCCGGCCTGCTTGTGCGCGAGCAGCAGATCATCCAGTTGGAGCTGCCCAACCACCATTGGGAGCTGCATAAACTGGCCCGGGCCCTGGCGGAACAGGAGATCGGCGTGATCTCCCTATATAGCGCCGCCGCCGGGGATCGGCTGCTGGTGATTCTGGCCGTGGACGAGCCGGCCAACGCCGTGGCCTTGGCGGCCAAATTAGGCTTTGAGCCGGAATATTCCGTGTGCTGATGCGGGCAAGTCCGCTCGGGAGGAAGCAATGCGCAAGCGCGGTTGGCGCCATTTCTGCCTGGTCATGAAGAATCAGCCCGGGCTGCTGGCCCGCCTGACCTGGATATTGACGCGGGAGGCGGCTGGCATCGAGGGGATGACCATCGCGACCTTCGGGGACAAGGCGTCGGTGCAGTTCCTGGCTCCGGGCGGCGGCCTGCGCCGCGCTTTGCGCGGCAAGGGATTTCACGCGGTCGAATCCCGGGTCGTAGAGAAGCGCAGCTGCGGCCGTTCGCTCAAGCTGCGCCGTCTGGTCCGGATCCTGGGAGAGCGCGGCTTGGCCCCGTTTTCATTTTGCGGGATGGACGGCTGCGGCGGCCGCATGATCCGCGCGGGTCGCAGCGAGGATCCCGGCAGCAATCAAACCTCGTAGAGTGCGAATACGTGAAATACGTGAATACGTGAAAGCGGGGCACCTAACCTAGGCTAAGGCGCGAGACTTCCAGGCCCTCGGCGTATTCCACCCCGGCCAGCCGGCCGTAGTGGCGGGCGACGTCGACGTAGTGGTTGGTGGCCAGCCCGCGGCAAATCAGCTGGGTCTTGTGCTCGTGAATGGCCGCCATTTTCTTGTCCAGGGTTCTGGAGATATCCACGTGGACCTGGGGGTTGAAGCGGGTCGAGACCGGATGGCAGCTGATGGGATAGAAGCAGAGCATGTCGAAGAAATGCAGGCGCTGGGCGGCGCGGCAGGCCTGGTAGACGAGCACGTGGTCGAGATGAAAATTGGAGTCGGCGTGGGTCAGGATGAGGGAGGGGTCGGCCTGGCGCACCAGGTTGTCGATCTGCTCCACGAGCTCGTAATTCTTGATGTCCTCCACGCGCATGGGACGCTCCCGGTAGAGAAACCGTATCTTGGCGCCGAGGATGCCGGCGGCCCGGGCGGCCTCCGACATGCGGGATTCCAGATGATTCGGAGTGCAGACCACGAGCATGGTGACCCGGGCTCCCTCCGCGGCGAGCCGGGCCACGGTCCCCCCGGCTCCCAGTTCGATGTCGTCGGGATGCGCGCCTATGGCGAGCACGTTGGTGCCGGTGTATTTGTAGCTCAGAACGGGCAGCTTTTCGGAAAGGGAGGCCATTTCGCGCCGCCTCCTTCAAATTCCGTCGCGCCGGATTTTGTCGGCGCGGCCGAAGATGTCGGCATGGGCCAGCTCCCATGGGTGCGGCTGCGAGCGAACCGGAACGACGTGCCGTTCCCAGCGGTCCTTGATCCAGGCGGCGATCATGGCGTCGGAGAAGGCCCCGGATGCGGTCAGGAAGTCCCGATCGGCGGAGAGGTCCTCGAGCGCCGATTCCAGGCTATGGGGAAAGCGCGGCGCGGGCAGGCCGCGCTCCGGACCGTCGGGATCCCCGTCGACCGGGCATTCCAGGCGCCGTTCGATGCCGTCGAGTCCGGCCATGATGGCGGCGGCGAAGGCTAGGTAGGGGTTGGCCGTGGAGTCGCAGCAGCAGAATTTGACCCGGCGCGCCGCCGATGCGCCGTCGCGGGCCGGAATCCGGCAGGCCGCGGTGCGCAGCGTCGCGGAAAGCAAGGCCTCCGTGGGGCCGCAGACCCCCGGGATGAGCCGGCGGTAGGAGTTCGTGGTCGGCGCGCAGAAAGCCAGCAGCGCGGGCAGGTGGGCGAGCAGGCCCGCGGCGTAGCGCCGGCATAGTTCGCTGGTGGCGGCCCAGCCGGCCTCGTCGTGGAAGAGGTTGACGCCGTCCTTCCAGAGGGCGTGATGGACGGGCATGCCGGGGATGCCGCCCTGCGCCGCGGGGCGGGGCAGGAACGAAACCGCCTGGCCGCGGGCGCCGGCCAGGTGCGCGGCGAAATGCCGGTAGAGCATCACCCGGTCGGCCAGCAGCAGGGCCGGTCCCGCGCGCATCTGAACCCGGCCTTGTCCCGCCGCGGGGCCGGTGCGGAACCAATCGACCTGTATTCCGGCGCCCCCCAGCTGGGAGGCCAGGCCGCGCAGGAAGTCCCAGACTTCGTTCTCGCAGGCCGGGCGGTCGGGCCCGTCGAAAAGCGTGAACTCGGGTTCGGCCCCGATGACGACTTCGGCTCCCAGGCGCTTGCGCGCCTGCTCCTGGGCGTGCGCCAGGACGTGGCGGGGCTCCAGCGGCAGCGGCCGCCTCCCGGCCGGCGCTAGGACGTCGCAGATCATGGCCAGGGTGGGGATGGAGGCGGTCGGGTCCACGTAAAGAGATTCGGCTTGCGGAACCAGCAGCATGACCCCGTTCCAGGCGCCGCCGACCGGCTGCCCGTCCAGGGGCAGGCCGTTGCGGAAGATGTCCTCCGTCAGCGCCGGCGCGGCCATGCTGATGCGCCAAGGCTTCCCGGATAGGTCCGTGAACCAGAATTCCACGTATTGCAGTCCGTGCCGCCGGATCAGTTCCAGAATCGCGGGATAGGAAGGGGTTTGCAGGGTGGCTGTTTCCATGCGCGGGATTCTAGCACTCAATCGTTTCGGCCCCCCATAGACGCCGGGTCATGGTTTTGTGATCGAAAAATGACGGCGTCGGAAATGTTGCGCCGATATTAACCTTTGGTGGTGGCGGCTGCGGGACGGCTGCTATATAGAAAAGATGGCGATCGGGATGCCTCCGTGAGCGAGGAGCCATGGACGCGCGGGAGCCGGCGAGCTCGCTGCCGGATTTGGCGGCGGCTCGGTTTGTCTTTGTGGTTGGGGGCCGCGGCGCCTTGCGCCCGGGCGGCTTTCGACGTGCCGCTGCTCGGCCCCGGGCCGGCGGCGACGGCGGGCGCCTTTTCGGCTGGTTCCGGGGAGGCCTCGGCGATATTCTGGAATCCGGCTGGAACGTTCCGGGAGGCGGGCGGGGACTGCTACTTCGCCTACAGCCAGCTTTACGCGGGGCTGTCGGGGGCCTCCGCGATGGGGCTCGGCCTGCTATCGGGCGCGGCCGCGACGCGCCTGGGGACGCTGGCGCTGGGCGTGGGCGCGTTCCAGGCGCAGGGTCTGCTGAGCGAGCGCGTCGTGGCCTTGGGATTATCGCGGCGGCTGTCCGCCGTCGCGACGGCGGGAGCGTCGGTCAAGCTGCTCGACCACGGCTATTCCCCGGACGCCGCGGCCGCGGACGACCCGGTGTTCGCGCGCGGCACCGGGCGCCGCGCCGCGTCCTGGGACGCCGGCCTGACCCTGCGCCTGGGGCGGCCCTGGACCTGGAGCTTGGCGTTGCGCAATATCAATCGTCCCGACGTGGGGCTCTCCGGCGAGGACCGCGTGCCTCGCGAGGCGCAGTCCGGCCTCGCCTACGAGTTCGCGGGCCGGGACCTGCGCGTTTCGGCCGCCCTATCCTACCGGGAGGCGGCCGCCTCGCCGCAGGACGCCTGGGAGCCGGCCGTCGGTTTGGAGAAGGGCGTGGCGGACGGGCGGGTCCGATTCCGGGCCGGCCTGACGCCCTCCTCGCTCGGCGCCGGCTTCGGGCTCAGGCTCGGCCGCGCGGGCCTGGACTACGCCCTGGTCCTGCGCCGGGACCTTCTGTCCAATAACGCCGGAACGCACATGCTGGGGCTCAGCCTGCGATTCGGAGGCGCGAATCCTCGATGATCGGCGCGCTGCCGCTCCGGCTGGGCTTGGCCGTCGCATTTTTGTCGGCGCTGAGCGGTCCGGCGCGGTCCGCGGTCCTGTTCTCGGACGATTTCGCGTCGTATGCCGGCGGCTCCTGCGCGCCTGACGCGGGCGTCTTGGGGCCTTGGACCGCGGCGTTCGGAGGTTTCGGCTGCACCCAGGCCGAGAGCGATGCCGGGCAATCCTGGCTCAGCGAGCAGCCGCAGGCCAGCGTCTCGCCCGTCGAGACGCACGCCGGTCTGGCCTTGGGCCCCGCGTTCGGCGGCGCCTATGAATTGACGGTCAAGGCGCGGACCGTAGCGCAGTTGCGCAAGAACTCCCCCCCCAATCCCTGGGAAGTCGCCTGGGTGGCGTGGGACTATTCGGACGACGCGCATTTCTACTACTTCTACGTCGGGACGCAGGGCTGGGAGCTGGGCAAGCGCGATCCCGCCTATCCCGGCGGGCAGAGATTCCTGGCTACCGGTCCGGAAATTTACGCGCCCGAGCAGTGGCACGCGATAAAGATCGCGCAGACCGCCGGGGGCGTCTTCGCCGTGTTCGTGGACGGCGGACTCGTGGTTTCCTTCACGGACGCGGAACGTCCGTACGCCTCCGGGCGCATCGGCCTTTATAACGAGGATGCCCACGTCCATTTCACCGGGGTCCAGGTGGAGGCCGACGCGGGGCCGGACCTGGTCCCGCCCGTCATCTCGGGCGTGTCGGCCGCCTCGGTCGGGCCGTATTCTGCGGTCGTCGCCTGGACTACGGACGAGGCGGCGGACGGCCGGATCGAGTACGGCTTGAGCGCGGCCTACGGGCAGGCCGCTTCCATCTCCGCGCCGCGCGTTACGGCGCACAGCGCCGCCTTGAGCTACCTGACGGCGGGGACCTTGTATCATTATCGGGTTCTCTCGCGGGACGCCGCCGGGAATCTATCCGCGTCGTCCGACCAAGTCTTCACGACCCTGCCCACCGCCGACATCACGGCGCCCGTGGTGGCGATCGCGTCCCCCGGCGCGGGCGCGTCGCTCGACTATTCCCCCGCGTTCGTCTCCGGCACCGCTTCCGACTCCGAATCGGGCGTGGCCGGCATACGCTTGCGCGTCAACGGCGGGCCGTGGGCGCCCGCGGCGGGCCAGGCGAGCTGGTCGTCGGCCGCGGCGCTGAGCTCAGGGATCAACCTGATCGAGGTCCAGGCGATAGACGCGGCGGGCAACGAGAGTCCCGTGGCCGCGGTCGGCGTGTCCCTGGCCGGCGGCGCGCCGGTCCCGCCGGTGCAGGCCGCGCCGGCCAAGGCGGCGCGCGCGTTTTTGAGCCCCGCGTTGGCCGACGGCGTCAACGACGAGGCCGTTTTCGGGCCCGGCGCCGAGGAGGTGAGCGTCTTCGACGTGCGCGGCCGGCGAGTCTTCCGGGGGGCCCGGCGGGGGGGCGCCCCCATCGCGTGGAATTGCCGGGACGAGACCGGCCGGATCGTGCGCTCCGGCGTTTACCTCGCCAAGATCCGGACCGCGGGCGAGGGCGTCGTCTACCAGAGCCTGGCCGTGGTCAAATGACGGCGCGCTTCAGGCGGACACCACCTTCTCCCGTCCCTGCTTGACGCCGCGGCACGCGTTGCGGGTGTCGATTACGAGAGCGGAGTGGCGCACGAGCCAGTCGTAGTCGTAGTCGCTGTGATCCGTGACGATCACCACGGCGTCGTGCCCCGAGACCGTCTTTTCGTCGAGCTTCGCCGCGGCGGCCCGCAGGTGCTGGAAATGGGGGCCCTTGGGCAGCGCCGGGATGTTGGGATCGTTGTAGGCCACCTTCGCGCCTTTATGCTCGAGCAGTTCCATGAGTTTGAAGGACGGGGATTCGCGCGGATCGTCGATGTCCTTCTTGTAGGCGAGGCCGAGAAGCAGTATCTGCGCGCCCTTGAGCGGGCGTCCGCGCCGGCGCAGGGCCGCCTCGAGCTTGGCCAGCACGTAGAACGGCATCTGGATGTTGATCTCCCCGGCCAAGTCGATGAAGCGGGTGTTGAACTGGAATTCCCGGGCCTTCCACGATAGATAGAAGGGGTCGATCGGTATGCAGTGCCCGCCCAGACCCGGTCCGGGATAGAAGGCCTGGAAGCCGAAGGGCTTGGTGGCGGCGGCGCGGATCACTTCCCAGACGTCGATGCCCATCCGGTCGAAGCACATCTTGAGTTCGTTGACGAGCGCGATGTTGACGCAGCGGTAGATGTTTTCGAGCAGTTTCGCGGCTTCGGCGGCCTCGCAAGACGATACCTCCACCACCTTGAACGCGCTGCCATAGAGCGTCGTGGCGGCGCGGTGGGAGAGCGGGTCGTGTCCGCCCACGAGCTTGGGGATCTGCTCCGTCGCGAAGTCCTTGTTGCCGGGGTCCTCGCGCTCGGGGGAGAAGGCCAGGAAGTACTCCACCCCGGCCCGGTCGAGCTCCGGCTTCATGATCTCGCGCGTCGTGCCCGGGTACGTGGTGGATTCCAGGCTCACCAG